>NZ_CAJIMW020000552.1:0-65633 GCF_905175395.2 Vibrio sp. B1REV9
TCTGCTGGTGCCGTTCGGTATTGGTAGTAGGAGACAAGGCCACTCTCAACGATAGTTTGCGCGACCGTTTCACAACCTGGACAACACATATCGCGAACTTCGCCCAATATTTCGACTTTGAAATCCGTGTTGGCTGGTACATCTTCACCGCAGTGATAACAGGATTTGCACATAGATTTACTTCATTAATGTTGTTGGTAATGCTGGAAACTCGACTCGTCCTTGGATCATCCACTCATTATTGTGAGGTTGTAGCTCTACGAACCAAGGTCCTTGTATCGATTGTTCCTGTGTAAAACGATAATTGCCTTTTGCATCCGCCGTTAACAACTTAGTGAAATCACGGTCAGGCAAGGTGCGATGAGTAAACGTTGCGGTTAACGCTGGGTAGTGGGGCAAGCTGCCTTTCGCAAAGGCGATAATAATATTGTTGTCATCAGAGGAGACGCTTGCATTAAGATCAAGATCTCGAGCGACATTCATTTTACTGATGTCGATGTTAATCCCTTTTCCTTTTTTATAGTAATCCTCGGCGACCAAAGATACTGAGTTATTGGCGAATACGACCACTGTAACGATCGTCCATACAATCACGGTAAGAGGCAGGATGATCAGAAACCACGGCCAAAATTGTTTATACCAAGGCTTTACCATAAAAAAGTTCTCAACAGCTAAATGAAAAAAATTGTAAGGCTTTAAATTTAAAGGAAAGACAGCCCCTGTAAAAGGGGCTGTTATTGAAATGTTACTTATTATCAGTGTTGCTTAGACTCCATACATAAGCGGAAACAAGTTGAACTTTGTCTTCACCTAAAATGTCTTTCCAAGCCGGCATCACACCAGAACGGCCATTCATTACCGTTTCTGTTACGTCTGCACGAGAATCACCAAATAGCCAATCTTGATCGGTAAGGTCAGGTGCACCAACCGCAGGGTTACCTTTACCATCTGTACCGTGACAAGCTGCACACACGACGAATCGGGCTTTACCAGCAGCCGCTTCTCGTGCGTTCACTTTACGTCCAGATAAGCTAAGCGTGTAACTCACTACTTCTTCTACGCCTTGCTCACCAAGAGCATCTTTCCAGCCTGGCATTTGACCAATGCGACCATCCATTATCGTTGTCACGATTGCCTCTGGCTCTCCGCCGTATAGCCACGCATCATCGGTTAGATTCGGGAAACCTTTTTGTCCGCGGGCATCAGAACCATGACATTGAGAACAGTTTTGCAAGAATAAGCGTTGACCCACTTTAATTGCTTCAGGGTCTTGAGCAATTTCAGGAATAGGGCGTAGACCATTCTCATTATGAGCAAGTGCACGGAATGCTTCACCGAAGTAAGCATCTGCATCATCAAGCTCTTTCGCATATTGGTTTAACTGCTTATTCTCTTGGGCTCTAGCGATGGCTTCTTTAGACTCTTCCAATGAACGGACTGTTTGATCCGAACTTTGCCAATTTAGGACACCTTTGAAGTTTCCTAAACCAGGGAAAAGTGTCAGATATACTGCTGCAAATACAAATGTACTAACAAACAGATAAGTCCACCACTTTGGCAGAGGGTTGTTAAGCTCGCGAATACCATCGTACTCGTGGCCCATGTCTTCCCCTTCCTCGACGCCCATTTTGTCTTTAGCGCACCAAGTAAGGAGAATCGCACAGCCGACTAGCGTACCGACAGTAATCACGATAATCCAGAGACTCCAGAATGTAGTCATTACTTCTTCACTCCTTGGTTATTTGGGGTCGTTTGTTCTTCGTCAGCAAACACCAAGTTGGCATCTTCTTCAAAGCGAGCCTTACGCTTTTTGCTAAATGCCCACCAAACGATGCCAATAAAACTAGCGAAGAGCACCACGGTATAAATACTATGAATTGTACCGAAATCCATGTGACCCCCTTATTTCATTGCATGACCAAGAGACTGAAGGTAAGCGATGATTGCGTCCATCTCTGTTTTACCTTCTACTTCTTGAGCCGCATTCGCGATTTGTTCATCTGTGTACGGAACACCAAACTGATTACGGAAGATTTCTAGCTTCTTCTGCGTTAGTTTGCCGTCAAGTACATTTTCTTCTAGCCAAGGGAAACCTGGCATATTTGATTCTGGTACGAGTTCTCGTGGATCGATTAGATGAACACGGTGCCATTCATCAGAGTAACGACCACCTACGCGCGCCAAATCTGGACCAGTACGCTTAGAACCCCATAGAAATGGGTGTTCCCAAACACTTTCACCAGCAACCGAGTAGTGGCCGTAGCGCTCTGTTTCTGAGCGGAATGGACGGATCATCTGACTGTGACAAACGTTACAACCTTCACGTATGTAAACGTCACGACCTTCCATTTCCAGAGCGGTGTAAGCGCGTAGGTTTTCTACGGGCTCCGTGGTTTGCTTTTGGAAAATCAGAGGCGTGATTTCAACAAGCGCACCCCAACTGATTGCAAAGACGATGAAAATAGCCAGCAAACCGACATTACGTTCTAGGATTTCATGGCGATTATTCGAATTATTACTCATTCTTTAATCTCCTTATGCCGGTTGAGGGATAGCTTTTAAGCTTTCTTTAGGCGCAGTTACCGTTTTGTACGTGTTGTATGCCATTAGAAACATACCGAATAGGAAAATGAATCCACCTAGGAAACGTACAAAATAGAACGGGTAAGATGCTTCTACAGACTCGACAAAGCTGTAAGTCAACGTACCATCAGAGTTAACTGCGCGCCACATTAGGCCTTGCATCACACCTGAAATCCACATTGCAACGATGTACAAAACCGTACCGATCGTTGCTAACCAGAAATGCACATTGATCAAACTAACTGAGTACATGCGCTCTTGGCCAAATAGACGAGGAACTAGGTGATACACAGAACCAATAGAAACCATAGCAACCCAACCTAACGCACCAGAGTGAACGTGACCAATGGTCCAGTCCGTATAGTGTGAAAGGGCATTTACCGTCTTGATTGACATCATTGGCCCTTCAAACGTAGACATACCGTAGAAAGACAACGAAACAATTAGGAAACGTAGAATAGGGTCGTAGCGAAGCTTATGCCATGCACCAGACAGAGTCATAATACCGTTGATCATACCACCCCAGGACGGAGCGAATAGAACCAAAGACATCACCATGCCTAGAGACTGAGTCCAGTCAGGTAACGCGGTATAGTGTAGGTGGTGAGGACCAGCCCAAATGTACAGAGAAACCAGTGCCCAGAAGTGAACGATAGATAAACGGTAAGAATAAACAGGGCGTTCAGCTTGTTTAGGGACAAAGTAATACATCATACCTAGGAAACCAGCGGTCAGTAGGAAACCTACCGCATTGTGTCCATACCACCATTGAACCATAGCATCCACTGCACCGGCATAAATCGAGTATGATTTACCGAGAGAGACAGGAATTGCCATACTGTTCACGATATGAAGTATTGCTACTGTAATGATAAAGGCACCGAAGAACCAGTTAGCCACATAAATGTGAGAAGTATTACGCTTAATGAGTGTTCCGAAGAACACCACCGCGTAAGATACCCATACAATCGCAATAGCGATATCAATAGGCCATTCCAACTCAGCATATTCCTTACCAGAGGTAATACCTAAAGGTAAGGTGATTGCTGCAGCAAGGATGATTGCTTGCCAGCCCCAAAAGGTGAAGGCAACGAGTGGGCCACCAAAAAGACGTGTTTGACAGGTACGCTGAACAACATAATAAGATGTTGCGAACAGAGCACTGGTACCAAACGCAAAAATTACCGCATTAGTATGCAGTGGACGTAAACGACTGTACGTCAACCACGGCGTATCAAAGTTTAGCTGTGGCCAAACTAATTGAGCGGCAATCAAAACACCAACAGCCATACCAACTATGCCCCATAAAATGGTCACAAGGGTAAATTGGCGAACGACTGTATAGTTGTAGTTTTGTTCAAGCTGCTTTACTTGGCTCATTTGCATGCTTCCAATTTCTAATTAACTACACTTTACTTCCAACACGACTTGCGTCGTAACACCACCCAAGTAAACTCTAGAACTGAAGTGTTATCATCACTTTATTTCCATTGCTGACTTTAATAAAAAGTGGCATTTTCAGTGCGTCACTATACTTGAATTAACAATTCAATGACAGAGTAGTAACCTTACTGGACCTCAGGAAATCATTTTTTATTTAAAAAGTTTGAAGTTTGTAACAAGGATATTAGGAATTATGGCCGCACAAAAGTTAACAAAGGCAAGACTTGCACAAATCTTAATCATGCTCAGTCTGTTAGTTATTGCATTTTTCTGGCGCACCTTTACTTACGAGACTAATAGCACGGTTGATTGTTCACAAAAACAGCGATGTGATGTAACAATTGGGACAGAGAAAGTCGTAATAACTAAGCGAACTGATGGTTTTTCGCTTGAACTTAAGGAAAATAGCAGTATAAAAATTGATCTAAATCAAGGTGGCAATTTTCTTGAAGTTGACGATAAATATCTAAATGTTGAATTGAATCGTATTTCTGAAGATAAGGTGATTAGATTCAAATTAAACCAAAATAATGTCGAAGTGTATTTATAAATTAGATCTGGCACGTAATAATGGGTTCTTCTTTGTACAACTAATGCAATTTAATGTAGCACTAATTAATTGCACTGGTATAAAAGAAGCGTGGCAATCAATATTAAAATCGTATGCACTGTCAAACATTATTCACTCATATCGCTGACGAATATTTAGCGATTGAGAAATTTCGAACAGAACTTACTCAAACGAACTTATGTCATCTCATTTGTTATTACACAGACGGGTACGATTTTCGGGCGATCCAAAAGGCACTGTTAGAGCAATTTCCTGGCATTTCATTTCATGGAGCAAGCTCCTGTCAAGCTGTCATGACCAATCACGGATACCACACAGGGCCAGTTATTGCTGTATTCGCGATCTATGATTCTGGTCAACATTCATATGGGACCGGTATTTCTAGGTATAGTAACAATATCGAGGTTAGCGTAAATGAAGCTCTGGACATGGCCTTGTTACATGCAAAACGCCCAGGAGAGGTGCCGAATCTCATTTTATTGCACGCGACACCGGGAAATGAAGAACAAATCATAGAGTGTATCGACGATCGGTTTCGTACTTTGGTACCGATTATAGGTGGTTCTGCCGCAGACGATAACATTGAGGGGCGTTGGTCAATAATTTCAACGCAAGGTAGTGAACAACACGGCATTAGCTTAACTCTATTTTATTCATCTCAACCAGTCGATGTTGCTTTTAGTGCAGGACACTCACCAACAAGCATCACCGGCATCGCAACGAAAACAAAAGGTCGATGCTTACTCGAAATTGATCATCAACCTGCTTTAGATGTCTATAGAGACTGGACAAATCATCAAGACACTCAGATTGATAAAGAGTTCTTCTTATTTACAAATACTAGCGCATATCCTCTTGGCCGCTCTGCAGGCAGTCTTTTTGAAAGGCCATATTACAAACTGTCTCATCCGATAAGAGAAACACCTGATGGTGGGATCGAACTGTTTTCCACGATTAAAGAAGGGGAAACCTTAACGCTAATGAAAGGTTGTCGAAAGCAACTGATCGCTCGAGCTGCGAGGGTGGTCAATAACGCATTTAATCAAAAATTAGAAAAGTCACAAAAAATTGGTGTAGTGAATATCTTTTGTGCCGGACCTATGCTGCACTTAAAGCAAGATATCAACGCAGTTTGTGAGCAAATTAACCAGGAACTAGACCACTTACCATTATCTGTCCTTTTACTTTTGGTGAACAAGGTAGATTTATAGGTGGCGAAAATGGACATGGAAACTTGATGATCTCATCAGCAATTTTCCACAAACCTTATGACAGATAATTATTTAGAGATATATCAACAGGAAGCGCTTCAAGAAGCCTTAGCAGAACTCAAACAAGCTAGGCATCGTGAAAAACTGCTAGCAGACGAGAACAATGCGATTTTGTCGGCAATCTCCGCAATGAGTGAGGCTAAAAACCGGAACGAGATCTTTTCTGGTTTGAATAACGTGTTAAAGAAATACATCGATTTCGATGATTTTATTGTGATTACCCGTGAATCTAGTGCACAAGCATTCAAAACGCTTATCTCTACGAATCATGTCTTTGAAAAGATGAATTGGTCACAGGGTAACGTCACCGATAGGGCACTCAATGGTGAATGCATTTTGTTATTCGAACCATTACATTTGAGTGAATTCAATCACTTGAACAGTTTTATCCAAAGTCATGTCAATTCGGTCATATTAACTGGCATTCGCTCTGAAGTTACCCAAAATATCATCCTTTTGATTGGCGCCCAAAAGGGCCAGTTCAGTATAGAAAATAAAGAAACGCTGCGACGTTTTCGACCTTTAATTGAACGGGCAGTTATTGATATCGAAACTAAAGAAAAGTTACAACGTATCGTTGATGTCAGAACTGCGCAGTTAGCAAAAGCGAGAGAAGAATCAGAAAAGGCAAACCAAGCAAAGTCTGAGTTCCTTGCCATGATGAGTCATGAAATACGCACGCCACTAAATTCCGTGTTGGGCATGCTTGATGTACTCACACACTCACAATTAAGTATTGAACAACGTGAAGCACTTAATCAAATGGAGTGTTCTGCAGAGCTTCTACTTGCGATCATCAGTGACATTCTTGATTTATCCAAAATAGAGTCGGGAAGATTTCATTTAAATGAACAATGGGTTGATTTGAGTGACGTGGTAACAAATTTAATTTCACAGAAAAAACAAACGGCTATCAACAAGAATATTAATCTGGACTTTACATTAGCGTTAGATAACTCGAAGCAATACTGGATTGATTCCACCAGGCTCTCTCAAATACTTTTAATTTGATTGGTAATGCGATCAAATTTACTGACGTTGGCAGCGTTCAAGTATCCGTAAGTGAAGAAACCCACAATAAATTGACTCTTGTTATTTCGGATTCGGGCATCGGTATCGCTAACGACAAGATAGAACATTTGTTTACGGCGTTCCATCAAGGTGACAATTCGATCACTAGACGTTATGGAGGCACAGGTCTTGGGCTAGCCATTACAAAACATTTAGTTGAGATGATGCGAGGTCGCATTCAAGTTGAGAGTGAAGAAAGCAAAGGTTCGATATTTAAAGTTTCGATACCGATTTTGTCTCGCAAGTTTCCTGTTGGACCGGAGAGCATCTCATCGAATGCGCAAACCAAATCTATGAACCTTCTCATTGTGGAAGATACTGAATCGAATCAACTTGTCATTAAATTATTGCTCAGCAAATTGGGTCACAATGTTTATATCGTCGATCATGGTGAAGAAGCATTAGCATTCTTAGAATCGTCCCAGATAAATGTCGATATGATTTTCATGGATGTCTCAATGCCAGTCATGGATGGCATTACTGCAACGAAAGAACTTCGGAAAAAAGGCATTTCAATTCCAGTTATAGCGCTAACAGCTCATACTTTAGATAGCGATAAGCAAACTTGTTTAAATGCTGGTATGAACGGATTCATATCGAAACCAATTCGCAGACAAGATATCTGCAAAGTAATTCAATCATTTTCAGAAACAGCGTAGCGCCTTAATATAGATCTTAATTATCGATAGATTATTAAGATCTATATTAAGTATTTTATGGTAAATAACGATTATGTTTAATGATGCTAATAAAATCCGTCTGATTTTAAAATCTGAGAGGGATAGGAGCCCAAAGTATTGTAGATTACGAATACAACCACACTCGATTTAACATAACACATATAATGCGCATCTAAATAAGGATAGAGTTTAGCGGTCGTTTACGTAAAATTATAGTGTTGATTTCCATCGAACTTCCAATCTGTTCCATTCATATTGCCCTTGAATGCACTAGTTCAAATACTTTGTTCACCTAACTATTCATGGCTAATTATTACTTCTCTAGCGCTCAATCAGATTACAAAGCTAAGACATGACAATTTCGTTCTAACTTGGGTAATCAGAATCTTCTATGGCTTGAACTTAGCTTAATTAAGTCGACGATTCGTCCAAGTCTCTAAGCTTATCGATAATTAAACGTTATACTTTTTTATTTGTGTTGCTCAATATCATTGTTGATGTGTTGATGTGTTGATGTGTTGATGGCAACCCGTTGCGACTCTTGGCTAACTGTCACTGACTTGATTTTATGTATGGGCTGTCGAATTCTTTAGTCCAGGCAAAAGTACCCGGCAAAATGTCGTATGACAAAAAAAACGGCCACTTTGGCCGCTTCTAACATTACATGGTAAGTTACACCGTAACTGATTTGTGTCTTGATTACCTTACATCATAGATGTCATTTTCCCTGGAGCATGCATTCTGATACTTGTCAGTGCTTCACCGGATATTTGTACGTTAGCAAACCAAAATGGTTTATGTTTTTCAAAAAAAAGTCCACTTCTTGAAAGACCATCGTAGATAGCATAAGCTCTAGCCTGCGCTAGCGCCGCACCGTATTGGCTTCGCTGTAAAATTGGAACTTGGTCAAGATCTTCTAAAATTGCAGCCTTTAAATGTTCAACGCTTTTGGGCCAATCAAACGTGTTGAGCAACTTCCGAGTTACTATCGATTCCATTTCAACAAGCACTTTAGGCAGACATGCCGTATTCATTTTTACATCTGCACAGGCATAGTATTCTTCTCTGCGATTGGCCTTTCTATAGTTCAGCATGACTTCAACCATCGCATCTTCAATTGCTGAGGTGAAATGGTTAATGATGATAACGCTCCCGAGTGTTCTTAAGGTTCCGAGAAGAACACCACTATCTGCGTCCCGAACACTGGCTGATTCTAGTCGCATCTTGGCCACATTTGATGTTAAAACAAGTTGTTGCCAAAGTTTTGGAACAAGAACCTGAATATTTTTGTCATTCCAGCGTAGCATTGGACGCGCCATCAATATGGGAAATAGCCGCCTACAGTTCTCAATGCCAATCTGGCCTATTGCCACTTTTGGGTCAGTATTGGTTTTACCTGAACGTGTATTTCTTTCGCCATATCGAGAGTTTGATATGACATCAAAGATTGTCGCACTGAGCTGATTACTTGCCGTTAGTGCTGATAATTTAGTAAAAGACAATGATGATGAATAAGCAAATGAGGCGAATTGATCGAAAGATGGGATGCCACTACAAAGTCTTTCGACGGGTAAAGAATTAAGCCTTTCAATGAGGACGTTCTCAGCAACCTTTGAAATATCAGAGACCACACGTTGTAACGTTTTTTGCCGATCTGCAATCTGTTGGCGCTTTTCTTTCACGCGTTCCTGTTCGCACAAAAGCAAAATGCGCTGATGACGCGTTATTCTTTCATTTTCATTAAAGATAACATCTTCGCAGTATCGCCCTTGTAAGCTAAGAAGTTTATCAACTTGCGATTGATCAACGACATGGGTCATGCTCGCTAGCCATTTAGCATACCTCTGCTCTACTTCTACGGATACTTTCTTTGCGATGTCTATTGCTTCTTGAGTGTATTTTTTATTTGTGAGCAACAAACTTATTCCTAACGTTGTTCTATTTATCCTGGTTGGATTTTATCATTCAAATGAACAACTCGTAAATTAAATGTGATGTTAATTCCAATATCTGCACTAGTACTGTATTTTCAATCACTGGTCGTTATGTGTAATCGAATGTATTTTTCCGTACGATCGTATCGATATTGTTTCCCTATTCTCAGATTAGATCTGACGGACTTGCAGACTTTGCTGTCTCCATTTCCCGATATCTTTTTTATTATTGCTCGCTGACTCTTGTATTCCATTTCTATCATTACATCGCAGTATCCTTGATAGTGGCTAAACTCTTTATCCACTTTCTTTTGTAACTTACGCTTGATCTTTTTTGCTAAAGGGTTCGATTCTGAATCATCAGAATAAACCCCAAAACTCACACATAATAAAATCAATAAAGTGACAACGTAATTCATTCTATTTCTCGCTTAACATCATAACTTTTAGAAAGATTACTTTTAGTCTTCTCACAAATAAAAACGGGACGCTAATAATGCGTCCCGTTTAAAAATGGTAAGTAACTGATATGTCATTCAAGTTCTAAGCGCTCTTTTTGCCCTTATTTGTTTTAAAACCCTGATGAGGAAATACGTTACGGATTCTTTGCTGCACTTTCTTTGGTACTTCTTTCGAAAAAGTTAAACGCATACCAGTGCGCTGGTTATAAACTTTCATCTCTCCAGCAAATGAATTGTGATCGACGATGTCTTGCAAATTATGCTTAAAAGATGGTGGAATATGACCTTTAATCTTCGATATCTTTCCATGATCAAAAGACACTTTAAGTACAGGCCTATCAACGGCAACTAGCCAAAAGATAACAACAGCAGCAATGAGTATTACATATAGCATCTTGTACTCCTTAACTAGATAACAATTTACTTAAGTCTTCTTTAATCGAAGTCACTTTCTGACTTGCCTTTTCACTTCTCGACGCTTCAGATAGTAAATATTCAATCGCATCAGACAATGTACAGCCCAGTTCATTCGCTCTACCGGATAGTTTTTCCCAAACACGATAATCTAGATCGATAGACTTTTTCTTGGTATGAACTTGTTCGGCATTAAAATGGCGTTTTCGTTTTGCTCGAATCGCCTGCTTGAGCTTATTTTCTAGCTCTTCAGACATATGCTTTTCTATCCAAGCAAGAACAAGTGTCGGTTCATGCTCTAACTTGCGAAGTTCATTTATTGCATGATCGGCTTCACTTGTATCAATATGGCGTGTCACGGCCTCACCATCTTTCCATTTCTTGATGAGATATTTCCATTTCCAACCACATTCCAAATTTTCAAGTTGCTGATATTTCATCCAATAGTTCCTCAAAGCATATCTAGTGACAGCGTAACCCATGATGAGGCGTTCAGCAATCAAAAGTAAACAGAGAGTCGATATTGATCACTGATTTCACGCGGTTATCGCTCTGGCTTATATTCAAGCAATTGGGACTAGGGAGTTAACCGGCATTTCGCTATAATGGCGCCAATATTAAATTATGATGATTATTAATGAACCCACTTAACTGGCAAGATGTCACGCCCTCATTTGAACCTTATGAAACTCTGTTGAATTCTGCTTCTACTATTCAAGCAAAGAGCTTCTCAGATCTTCAACCACGGTTAACCACGACGATTACGCGTTTTACAGAGATCAAAGGACTTACTCGTATCCTACTTGTAAATTGTACTGATAATTCAGTATATCGTGGTTTCATTCACGCTGCGGTGAAAAATTGCACTGATGCTCCTGTGTTAATTACGGAGTCATTGGATGCGAAAGCGCTATTTGATCGTATTCGTGTCGACTTAGATGGGAAAGTAACGTTCGAACCTGGGCTCATTTCTCGTTCACATGTTGGTTATCTAATTGTGCCCGCCAATTTAATTTTAGCAAACCCTGCACTTTGGCCGAGCATCAAATCAGCGGTTCAAGGCGCACCATTTGAACCGTTAAACGTAACACCTACTCGTATTCCTTCATCATCCGTCGAAGCGAAAATGTATGATGTTAAGTTAATTATTACCGGTGATAGAAATCAATTAGCTGAGATTGAATACGTCGATGATGACTTTTCTGCAGGCCTAACCATGTATACAGAGGTTGAAGAAGACATTCATTTGTCAGAGCGCAACCTAGAACAATACATTGGATTGGTCCATTGGATCTGTCATAAGTATCAGCTTCCTCGTTTAGAAGATACGGCATTTAAACGTCTAATGCTCGCTGGCATGCGTTATACCGAAGACCAACATTATCTTCCTATTGGCGTTATGTGGCATAGCCAACTGCTTGGCCTTGCAAGTCAGCACTGCAATACAAATACCATCAGCTTTGAGTCTATCGATCAGGCAATTGACGACAAGTACTATCGTGAATCTTATTTGCCCCAACGCGCTGTTGATGATATTCGCGATGGTCAAGTTGTGATTGAAACGACTGGCGAGCAGATCGGACAGATCAACGGTTTAACCGTGATTGATATGGCTGGACACCCGGTTTCATACGGTGAGCCGGCACGTATCTCTTGTGTTATCCACTTCGGTGATGGTGATATTTCTGACGTTGAACGCAAAGCTGAACTCGGTGGTAACTTGCATGCGAAAGGTATGATGATCATGCAAGCCTTTGTAAGCTCAGCGCTCAACCTTGATGAGCCACTTCCATATTCCGCTTCTGTAGTATTTGAGCAATCTTACAGTGAGGTTGATGGCGACAGTGCCTCTCTCGCAGAGCTTTGTTGCTTAGTGAGTGCCCTATCTGAGACACCTGTTAATCAACAGATTGCGGTCACAGGTGCGGTTGACCAATTTGGCCGAGTCCAAGCGGTTGGTGGCTTAAATGAAAAGATTGAGGGCTTCTACCAAGTTTGTAAGCATCAAGGCTTTACGGGTGAGCAAGGCGTCATTATGCCAAAAACAAACCTAAAGCACCTTGCACTGCACAAAGAAGTCATCGATAGCATCAAAAATGGTGAGTTCCATATTTGGTCAGTATCAACGGTTGATGAAGCAATTCCACTGTTAATGGACAAACCATTCCGTGGTGAAGATGACAGCATCATCAGTAAAATTGCCGAACGCATTGAAAACTTTGAAAGACACGAACATTCTGAAGGAATTGTGGAGCGCATCAAAAACTGGTTTGTCTAGTACTGATCGGAGTTGTTTAGCGTACACGTGTTCACTAAGATGCATTTGTCAAAAATTGGAGTAATTGATAATGCAAAACAAACGTGATTCTTATAACCGTGAAGATCTTATTGCGTCTAGCCAAGGCGAATTGTTTGGTCCGGGTTACCCACAACTACCTGCGCCTAACATGTTGATGATGGATCGCATTAGCAAAATGTCAGAAACTGAAGGTGACTTTGGCAAAGGTTTGATCATAGCGGAATTGGACATTACTCCAGAACTTTGGTTCTTTGATTGCCACTTCCCTGGTGACCCTGTAATGCCAGGTTGTCTTGGCCTAGATGCGATGTGGCAATTGGTTGGCTTTTTCCTTGGATGGGTTGGCGGCAAGGGCAAAGGTCGTGCGCTTGGTGTTGGTGAAGTGAAGTTTACCGGTCAAATCCTACCAACCGCGAAAAAAGTGACTTATGAAATTCATATGAAGCGTGTAGTGAACCGCAAACTGGTTATGGGACTTGCGGATGGTCGCGTTTGTGTAGACGGAAAAGAAATCTACGTAGCTAAAGATTTAAAAGTGGGCTTGTTCCAAGATACTTCTAGTTTCTAACTCCCCTACACCATTCATGCTCTAAAGGCTCCTCAGGAGCCTTTTTTATTTCAAACAAAATGTTCTGAAGCAATATCGTCTGCGCGAAACTAAATGCAGAAAAGGCTCATAATGAGCCCTTTCAAATCCTTCTTTTGTATGTGGAGAGTTATTTGTAGAGACCAGATTGTTTTTCATCTCTGGCATCACGCCAACCACCTAACCAATATGACCGAGCATCAATTTGCTGGTAAGGACAGGCCTCTTGAGACCTACCATTTAAACCAGCTTTGTATCCTTGAGATTGAGCTCGTTCTAGGCGATCACGCTTTTGTCTCTTCATAGTTAATTCCTCATACAGGTCCATTTACTAACGTACAGCTGTTATTGTGAAACTTAAATGGAGTTTTTATGACTCCAACTACAAGAATCGATCAGTTTATGAATTTTCTCAAGGCAAAAAAAAAGCACAGACTCAGATTTGTGAGCCTGTGCTTGAATTGAAAATTTCTGACTATTTTCTACGGAACCCTAACAATCCTAGCAATGTCAAAGCCCATAAACCAAGTCCCGCACCTTGACGGTCGACAGACTCACTTTCCATGCCACGTGGTTCTATCTTTCTTTCTGCTGCGTCAGCAATCGGTACCAGTTTTACTGCAACGACTTTCTCTAGCCCTGAACTGCCGTCGCCACATTTAGCGTTATGAGCCGTGCTGTTGTATCCACCTTGACACTTTAATGCCGTTGCAGAAATAACGCCCGCATCATTGATATCGCTTGCTTCAATAATGCGGTATTGATTGTTGTCCGTAGCTGCACCACCATTAGTGAGGTCATCTAAGAAACGAGGTTGAGAGCCGTACAACTCTTCATAACGCTTACCACCGTCTATGGAATCGGCTTCGAGTGTAGTAATGAATGCACTTTGTCTTCTTGGGGTACTGTCAATCTCTGGACGAGAATCGAAATCTGTCGTCCCGACTAATTCGTTAAAGTTATTGATTGAACCTACTTTAGTATTCGCGCCATCAAACAAGATGCCACCGGAGATGAATCTTGCTGTACGATCGTTTTCAACATCTTTTACGTAAAACAGGCGATTTGGATAAGCTCGTTTAAAACCACTACCACCTGCATAATACTTAGTCGTACCTACGGCAAGTTTATTTGCGTTCATCGTGTAGAGAATACTATTCTCATAGTTGTCTTGATCAGTACCAGCCCAATTCAAGCTATAAAAGGTCAGCTCTTCACTATTATCGGTTGGAACAACAAATACTGAAGCTCTAGGGTATTCGTCTTTATCGGCGTTATACCCAACACCGTAAATTTTATCACCAAGAACAGCAATGTCTCTCATACTTGCATTTGAAGTACGGCCACCGTCATATCCAGAACCACCATTCCAGTTATAGATACCATTTTGAAGTACAGAGGTTGGATTCGACTTATCAAACTTCCAAAAGGCTGCTTGTGAGGAACGAAAGCCAGGCTCAGAGCTGATTTCTGTAGAGATACTGCCTGCTACATAAACCGCATTATCAAGCTCTACTCGACCGAATGCTTGAGTACGTTTTTTACTTTCTAACTCTTGTGAAGCCAGAGGAAAGTTGCTTGTGAAAGCGACATTACGAATCTCTTCATGGTTATAATTACCCGTTACGCTACCATTTTGTGTAATTTGGGTGATAACCGTATTCGTGCTTTTATTTTTATAACCTTCCAACTCTGGCACGACGTAGGCTAAAGAGTTATCAAGTTGGCCATTAAGCTCTCTGCTATAGCCCAGATCGTATTCTCGTCTTGTCCAACTTTCATCACAATATGTGTCGTTGTAGTCTAAGAAAACATCACAATAAAATTCGAAGCCATCACGTCCATCAGTCAGATAGTCAAAACCACGCCCAATATTAAAAGGCGTTTCGCTGCGATAGTCGAAACCCGCTGCACCGTATTGCCTTGTTTCCAAACCCATTGGGTATTGGTCTACATTGGCATTACAATCAGACTTCCAACATGTCTCACCATCTTTTGACGCAGCAATTGCAACACCGTGAGTCTCTATGTCTCCCAACGGGGACGAAATCTCATAGACATTATACAGTGCCGCATTAGCATTCATCGCTGTGCCTACCATCAAAGCGACAGCGGTTAATTTGAATTTGTTTTTACAACTCATTGAATTCTTAACTATCCTGTTGCATTGCTTCGAGTTCTTCCCATCTCTCGAATGCGATTTCTAACTCCTGCTCTACAGCAGCGAGCTGTTCCAATACCGGTTGAGTTTGCTCTACAGATTTCGTGAAAAATTCAGGACTGTTCACTTGTTCTTGTAATGTCTCAATGTCCGACTCTAATTGTTCTAGTTTAGCTGGAAGAGCTTCTAATTCTCTTTGCAGCTTATACGATAACTTCTTCGAATTGTTCTTAGGTTGCGTAGTTTTGGGAGTTTCCTCAACCACTTTCTCTTTCTTCGCTGCTTTTTCAACCGAGTTACGCGAACTAAGCGCCTGTTCACGCTGCTGTTTTGCGTCGTGATAGCCGCCAACAAATTCTTCGATAACTCCGTTTCCTTCAAAGATCCAACTAGTGGTTACGGTGTTGTCAACAAACTCACGATCGTGACTCACAAGCAGCAATGTACCCTGATAATTGGCAAGCATTTCTTCTAAAAGTTCCAACGTTTCGATGTCCAAATCGTTGGTCGGTTCGTCGAGAATCAGTAAGTTGTTTGGTTTCAATAAGATACGAGCAAGCAAAAGACGATTTTTTTCACCACCAGAAAGTGCTTTTACTGGGGTTCTTGCACGTTTTGGAGCGAATAGAAAATCTTGGAGGTAGCTCAATGCATGACGTTGGCGTCCACCGACCATCACTTCCTGCTTACCATCAGCAAGGTTATCAATAACCGTTTTCTCAGGGTCGAGAATTTCACGGTATTGGTCAAAGTACGCCACTTCTAGTTTTGTACCGCAGTGTAGACGGCCTGATTGCGCTTCCAATTGACCTAGTAATAATTTTAGTACGGTACTCTTACCACAACCGTTAGGGCCGATAAGTGCGATGCGGTCGCCACGCATGATATTGAAGCTAAAATCATCAACAATCTTTTTACCATCAAAAGCAAAAGAAACATTTTCGGCTTCGAACACGATCTTGCCTGAACGTGATGCATCATCTATGTTCAAGTTGACTTTACCTTGAACTTCACGACGATCGCTGCGTTCTTCACGCAATTTTTTAAGCGCTCGAACACGACCTTCATTGCGTGTGCGACGTGCTTTAATTCCTTGACGAATCCAAACTTCTTCTTGAGCTAGTTTCTTATCGAACTCTGCGTTTTGCATCTCTTCAACACGCAGCATCTCTTCTTTATCAATCAAATACTGGTCATAGTTACCAGGGAAAGATGCCAATTGACCGCGATCTAAATCAACAATGCGTGTCGCCATGGATTTAATAAACGCACGGTCGTGAGAAATGAAAATGATCGAGCCTTTAAAATCTTTTAAGAAACCCTCTAGCCATTCGATAGTCGTTACATCAAGGTGGTTAGTTGGTTCATCCAATAGCAAAACATCAGGATCACATACTAGCGCACGTGCCAATGCAGCTTTTCGCTGCCAACCACCTGATAAATCGGTGAGTTTTGTTTCAGGAGTCAGTTTGAGGGCACCAAGAACGTTTTTTACTCGGTCATCAAAGCGCCATGCGTTTGCATGGTCAAGTTGCTCTTGAACTTTTGCAAGTCGGTTTATGTTTTTTTCGCTCGGGTCAACGGCAACTAGATCAAGAAGATCGTGATAGATCTTAAGGTGTTCGCCTACTTCGGCTAGGCCACCGGATACAAATTCGTAAACCGTACCCTCTTGATTACGTGGGGGATCTTGCTCTAGTCGAGAAACCACCACATCTTGAGTGATTTGAATTTTGCCATCGTCGAGGACAATGTCACCAGCAAGCACTTTCATTAATGTTGACTTGCCTGCACCATTTCGGCCGACTAAACAAACACGTTCGTTTTCTTGTAAAGCAAATTCTGCCTTATCTAGCAATGGGTGGTCACCAAATGCAAGTTGTGCGTTATGAACGGTAAGTAATGCCATTTTTATCCAACCAATGTGTAAGTTGATTTAAGTCGAACGGCCAGTTCAACTCAGATTCTTGAAATTTTAGAACGGGAATTGTGACGCCGTAACGAGAAAGAGTACGTCGTCAAACGCTATGTCGACGACGTGAGTTTGTTCGGCAAGACCCGTTTGTTTGACGAGGTCTAATGCCATCTCACAGAGATGGCATCCTTCAGTGCTGTATAATGTAAGCACGTTTAACATCCTTTTACTTAAAATCCTTATTTACTCTGCGTGGGTAACAAGCCAACAGTTGTGGATGTGTTTGTTACGTGAGAAATCTAACGGCAAAGTTTGGGAAGAAATATTTTGTGCTTTCAAACCTAACTCTGCTAATGCTGCTTCATCCATTTTGAAATGACGTTTATTGTTAGAGAAAACGATCGTACCACCATCACGTAACAATCGTTTTAGGTTCGTCATCAATTTAATGTGATCGCGTTGCACATCAAACGAGGTATCCATGCGTTTAGAGTTAGAGAACGTTGGCGGGTCGATAAAGATCAGATCGTATTCCCCTTTCGCGTTATCTAACCATTGCAAACAATCTGCTTGTTCGTAACGGTGTTGACGGCCCACACAACCATTGAGCTGCATGTTGTCTTTTGCCCAGTTTAAGTACGTATTGGACATATCAACTGTCGTCGTTGAGCGCGCACCGCCAACAGCAGCGTGAACTGTCGCACTGCCGGTGTACGCGAACAAGTTTAGAAAGTCTTTATTCTTCGCCATTTCACCAAGTCGACGACGAGTGATCTTATGATCTAGGAATAGACCCGTATCCAGATAATCATGCAAATTCACGATTAGTTGAACGCCGTACTCATTAACTTCTAAAGTCTGGGAAACTTGACCTAGTTTTTGGTATTGACTGCGACCTTTTTGCTTTTCACGAACCTTGAGCACTACCTTATTCGCTTCAACGCCCGTCACTTGAATCGTTGCGCGAATGATATCCGTTAGGCGACGTTTTGCTTTTTCTTCCGGTATATTTTTCGGCGCTGCGTATTCTTGAATCACGATTTGGTCTGCGTAAACATCAATAGCAACGTTGTACTCTGGAAGATCGGCATCGTAGATACGATAACAATCTAACTTTTCCTTTTTCGCCCACTTGCCAATTTTACCGATGTTTTTCTTCAAACGGTTTGAAAAATCTGGCGCTATTTGAGCATGAGTATCCGCACCTTTCACTTCATCGGAACTACGCTCAGCGATGCTATAGTTCTTCTGGTGACACGGTAACGCACCGTTGTTCAATTTAAACTGCTTATCTGCGCGCATACGTAAACAGCTAAGTAGTTCGTCAGAACTTGAGAAAATGGATGCTTTACAACCGCCAAATTCAGCTTTCAATTGGCCGCCAAATGCAGTGTACAGCGCAATCAAACCAGGCTCAGTTCCTAAGCGTTCACCGTATGGAGGGTTAGATACGATAACACCTGCTTCAAAACCTGCAGGACGAGTTAGCGTTGCTGCATCACCTTGAGTAAAGACAATCAGTTCTTCAACACCGGCACGACGTGCGTTGTCTTGAGCAACTTTCAGTACTTTTGGATCGTTATCGAAGCCAAAAAACTTAGCGTCAACTTTTTTTGACGCCACGGCGAGCCTGAACATTTGCTTCTGATTTTATTTCAGCCCAAAGCTCAGGTTCGAAGTCTTCTAATGCTTCAAAGCCCCACTGTTTACGCTTAACACCGGGAGCCATGTTCGCTGCCATCATTGCCGCTTCAATCAATAGCGTACCAGAACCACACATCGGGTCTAATAATGGTTGATGACCGTCCCAACCACAACGCATGATGATCGCGGCTGCAAGCGTTTCACGCAAAGGTGCACGACCCGACTCTGGGCGGTAACCACGTTGATGTAGACCGCTACCTACCATATCAACGCCCAAAATCGCTTTGTCTTTATGCAAACGTACGTGAACACGGATGTCTGGGTTTTCTTTGCTGATATTAGGGCGAGGTAGGCCTTTCTTCTCGAAACAATCAACGATACCGTCTTTTACTTTCATTGCTCCGTATTGGCTATTGCGGATCTCACGGTTAGTACCATTGAAATCAACGACAAATCGCTTTGAGCTATGGAACTGATTTACCCAATTAATCGAAGACGTCGACAAGTAAAGATCCATGTCGTCGTTACAAGTAAATTCCGATAAAACACGTACAAATCGAGACGCCAAGCGGCTCCACAAACAACAGCGATAGATTTGCTCTTTCGTTGCCTTAAATTTAACGCCTGCCTGTACTGGTTTTGCGTTTTCAATGCCCAGATTTGTCAGTTCTTCAACAAGCAAGTTCTCCATGCCATTTGAAGTTACCGCGAGATATTGATTCATAGTGTTCTTTCGCTGATAAAAAATGGCTTTAATTATACCTGACTTTACGATCAATGCCTCGTTTTTAAAGGTATTTTCATTTTGTTAGTACAAATACCGCCCAAACCGATGATCTGAAACTTACATCAAGTCTTTTACCAATCGCTAAAACCCTTTCCAAAACATTATCTCAATTTCATCGCTCAAATTAAAAGTGAATACTTATTTACATCAAAACTGGTATATACCAAATAATGAAATTGATCGTAATTTTATTTCAAATTGCTCTTATAGGGGAACTAATGCTGTGAAAACAATCAATCGGAAAGGTGAAATCGGTACGAATTAGATTGAATAATTTGAGATAATAGTGAGCCAGCTCATGATTGATTGATGAGTTTTCATTCAAGTTTCAATGTGACAATGATTCAAAAACTGGAAGTTTGATTATATGGGGGCAAAAAAAAATCGGCCTATCTGGCCGACTAATAAAAACAAAGGAACGAAATTATGAGTAAATCAAAAGGAAAGCTACCCGACCATCGCCATCGGAGTCAGAATAAACAGATGGTTAGCACAGCTCATTCGGTCATGCATAACCTTAATCGGTTGCCCAAACTGCAAACACTTGTTTCCATCGAGTAAAAACTCATCCTGCCCTACGTATGCACATAGACTTGATGAATCTCCAGCCTCAAGAACGATAAAAACACCATCTGAGTATTGATTGTTTAAGAAAACCATATCGCCCTCTTCTGGTTCGTGGCCACAAGATTGAGCATCGAAAAACCAGCTCTTTGGTTGTACCGGTTTATGGAAGCGCTTGGCGGCAACACAATAAAGTGTCAGCTCAGCTTGGCGATATTCATTGATGTCCAAGCAGCGTATTCTTTCGCTATAGGTTTGAAATGCGCTGGCATCATCAACGGTAAATTCATTATGTGAGAAAGCACAGTTGACCAACAACTTACGGCTAAGGTTGGTTTGGAAGAGCATATCCTCTCCCAAATCCAGCATTAGATAAGTGCTTTGCTCATCAAAATACCAATTCCATTTGTCGCTGGGTTTAAGCATGATTCCGTTCTCTTTTGATTCATTTGATCAGTAGTAAGAGGTAAGACGCTTAATTACCTTCTCATAATTTCAAATTTTACAAATGAACGGCCAAAAAAAAAGAGGAAACCATATCCTCTTTTTTAGTAACAAGCGTCGAATTCTCAACGAGTTAATAGCATGTATTATAGATTCTTAACGATATCACGTACTAAGCCAGGACCATGATAGATGAAGCCTGTATAAACTTGCACCAATTGCGCACCTGCCATCATTTTCTCTTTAGCGGCTACGTAAGAGTCAATGCCACCTACCCCAATGATCGGAAGTTTATCGCCTAGTTGCTCATGAAGCTTACGAACAACTTCTGTCGAACGTAATTGAACAGGACGGCCACTCAAACCACCCGCTTCATTCGCGTGCTTCATACCTTCAACAATTGTTCGATCGAGCGTTGTATTAGTTGCAATAACACCATCGATGTTGTTCTTCACTAATGAGTCACAAATTTGAACAATTTCATCATCAGTTAAATCTGGCGCAATCTTAAGAGCCAGTGGTACATACTTACCATGTATTTCTGCAAGTTCTGACTGTTTTGCTTTTAGTTCAGAGAGCAATTCATCAAGCGCCGCACCGTATTGAAGAGAGCGAAGTCCCGGAGTATTTGGAGACGAAATGTTCACCGCAATGTAGCCTGCGTATTCGTACACTTTCTCCATACAAATCAGGTAGTCTTCTGCACCTTTCTCGATTGGTGTGTCTTTATTCTTACCAATGTTGATCCCGAGAACGCAATTAAATTTCGCTTTCTTTACGTTTTCAACAAGATGATCGACACCTTCGTTATTGAAGCCCATTCGATTGATAATACCCTCTGCTTCAAGAAGGCGGAACAATCTTGGTTTGTCATTACCTGGCTGAGGTCGAGGTGTTACTGTACCGACCTCGATAAAACCAAAGCCCATGGCATCAAAAGCTTCTATACATTCGCCATTTTTGTCCAAACCCGCAGCTAAACCAACAGGATTACGGAAAGTGAGTCCCATACATTCTACTGGACGATTTGGTAATTGTTGGCGATAGAATAAATCAAGTGGTGTGCCGTTAAAGCGCTGGAAGTTTTGAATTGCAAGATCATGTGCCTTTTCGGCATCAAGTTGGAAAAAGCCAGTTCTGGCTAGACGGTAGAGCATTGTGCCTCCGAAAGAAAAAAGCCCCGTGTAAACGGGACAATATTATTTACCCTTTTCCAAAGTAATTCAATGAAAATGATTGAATTCTGCAAAATAACATATAACACCAGTATTATTTCATCAAAATCATAAGGTTAGTCTTACTTCTCCAATGAATTTTTGTTATTTATCTTTGTTTGGCAAACGATTTCCTCCATAAAAAGCACCACTATTAGTGACAGTGTAACTAGTCGATTAGGTACAATCCATCGTTATAAGCAACTAGTTATAAACGATTGGTTATAAACGATTGATTATAAATAATCTATTTGGTCATAAAAAAGACCCCCAATAATTGGTGTCCAACTATTGGGGGTCAGTTTAATACTAGGTTTCTATCTATTTACGTTCAATTCTATACATTCAAGGTTACACATCTAGATGGATAATGGTGCAACACTAGGAAGACGAATCACTAGATGAGCAATTGAGGTTTAAAAGCACCAACTCACGTAACGCAACTGAGAATTTAGCAAACTCGTGTACAGAACCAACTTTAAACTCATTAAGTATGCTCTCCCAACGTTGCAAAGAAGGCTCATTACTTAACATCCAATCTTCAAGTGCTTGCATCACATCTAACTCTTCAACTGCACAACCACAACTCAATACTTGTGCCGTCAACTGACGTTGTTGCCAATCAAGATCTTCCCTAAATGCGGCTCGTGCTAATGCTTGCCAGTTGTTATCAACAGCTTGACCGTTGATCTGTTTTAAGAACCAGTGCAATGATAAGCGATCGCCCAAGTTGAAATATAACTTCGATGCTTGCTCAACCGTTTTTCCTGTCTCGCTTGCAACCGCCGAGATATCAAGAGCAGATTGGAGGCTTGAAAGACGAGCAACATGGTGCGCTAATCTCTCTTCTACCCCATTATCAATCCATTTTTGAGCCAATTCATTGTGTTCTTTAACTTCTGATTCAACGAGCATCTGGTCGAGTGTTTTAGTAATCACATGCACATCCTTTTTGTACATGTCGATTAACTCACTGACTCGACTTTTCGCGCTACGATTGCGTAACAACCAACGAGAAATTCGACGCAATGCACGACGAACATAAAACATGATTTCATATTGGGCCTGTGCTGTCGCAATATTATCTAGTGCTCGCGTTTGTTGAAGAATCTCTGCAAGCTCAAAGATTTCACGGCTTGCACTATAAGCATTTGCTATATCTACAACCGATGCCCCTGTCTCTTCTTGCAATCGAGTAACGAAGTTGCAGCCCATCTCATTCACCATCTGATTCGCAAGCGCGGTAGCAATAATTTCAGCACGAAGTGGATGTTGATTCATCTGCTGCTTGTAGTTACGGCGTAACTCACTTGGGAAGTACTCAACCAATTGTTTAGCATGGAAATCGTCATTTGCGATTTCATCAACGGCCAGTTGCTCTTTGAGGACCATTTTTCCATAGGCAACGAGAACAGATAGCTCAGGTCTTGTCAAACCTACGCCCTGTTTTTCTCGTTCAATCAGTGTTTCATCATCAGGAATGTACTCTAACCCGCGATCCAAATACCCGGCTTTTTCCATAGTATGAATAAAGCGCATTTGCTCTTTGACGATGCCTACGCCTTGTTGTTCAGTCACGGAAATAGATTCAGATTGTCGATACGCGTCATCCAATACGATTTCGCCGACTTCGTCCTCCATAGATTCTAGAATTTGATTACGCTGCTTAACGGTAAGATCGCCGTTTGAAACTAGACCATTCAAAAAGATCTTAATGTTAACTTCGTTATCCGAACAGTCTACGCCACCTACGTTATCAACAAAGTCCGTGTTTACTCGTCCCCCTGTTTTGGCGTATTCAATACGACCCAACTGTGTCATGCCCAAGTTACCGCCTTCACCGACGACTTTGGCCCTTAAGTCGCGCCCGTCAATACGCAGCACGTCATTCGCACGATCACCAACGTCGGTATGCGTTTCACTAGACGCTTTAACATAGGTGCCGATACCACCATTCCAAAGCAGATCCACTTCCATTTGTAAGATCATCTTAATGAGATCATTGGGCGCTAAAGACGCTTTTTTAGTCCCCAACATTTTTTGGATTTCCGGTGTTAACTGGATTGACTTAGAACGTCTGGAGAAAATACCACCGCCCTTAGAGATCAGTTCTGCGTTGTAATCTTCCCAACTCGATCTTGGTAAGTTAAATAAACGATCGCGCTCTTTCCAACTGATCGCTGAATCTGGATTTGGATCAATGAAGATATGCATGTGGTTAAACGCAGCTTGAAGACGAATATGCTTCGAAAGTAGCATCCCGTTACCAAATACGTCCCCCGCCATGTCACCAACACCGATAACCGTGAAATCTGTAGTTTGGCAGTTAATACCCATTTCGCGGAAGTGACGTTTAACCGATTCCCAGCCACCTTTAGCAGTGATGCCCATCGCTTTGTGGTCGTAACCATTAGAGCCACCGGATGCAAACGCATCACCTAACCAGAAATTGTATTCAGTAGAGACTGAGTTAGCTAAATCAGAGAATGTTGCTGTACCTTTATCAGCAGCAACAACCAAATATGGGTCATCTTCGTCGTGGCGAACAACACTCTTAGGTGGAATGATTTCACCCTCTATGATGTTATCAGAAACATCGAGTAGTGCTCGGATAAAACGTTTGTAACAGCGCTGACCTTCAGCGAAAATTTCATCGCGGCTCGTTAGTGTTGGCTGACGCTTGCAGACAAAGCCGCCTTTCGCGCCGACTGGGACAATAACCGTATTCTTAACTTGTTGCGCTTTAACCAGACCAAGAATCTCCGTACGGAAGTCTTCTTGACGGTCTGACCAGCGCAAACCACCACGTGCAACCTTTCCACCACGTAGATGCACACCTTCGATATCCGGCGCGTACACAAAGATTTCAAAGGCTGGTACTGGTTGAGGAATATCTGGGATTTCACTTGGCTTCATCTTCAATGATAACCAAGGTTTTGGCTGCTTATCTTTATCAACTTGATAATAGTTAGTGCGAAGCGTGGCCATGATCATATCCATATAACGACGGATAATACGATCGTCATCTAAGCTTTCTACATGATCTAACTGCTCAGTAATTTTTTTAATGAGATCTTTTTGACCTTTCTCGCTTCCTTTGTGTTTCGGATCGAAACGCTTAACAAATAGCGATACCAGTTCGGTTGCCAAATCTGGGTAGTGACTTAGGGTTTCTTCAATGTACTGTTGACTAAATGGAAAGCCAACCTGGCGCATGTATCGAGCATAAGCACGTAGAATTGATATTTCACGGCCAGATAATGACGCTCCTAATACCAAGCGGTTAAAGCCGTCACTCTCTAAATCTCCAGCCCAGATTGCCGCGAATGCTTGTTGGAAACGATCACGGGCTTCACGAAGATCAACGGTTTTCTCGCTCTTATGAAGCATTGAGAAATCGAGGATCCAAAACGTTTGTCCGTTGTTTTTTTTCGATCTCATAAGGTGATTCACCGATCACGCGCAGACCTAAATTTTCCAACATCGGCATGACGTCAGATAAGTGGATTGGCTCATCACGATGATACAGTTTTAAGCGTACCGCTTTTGAATCTACCGCTTCCTCTTGAGGGCGATAAAACAGCATCCCAAGTTTATTCTCGTCACTTAATGCTTCTAAGCGCTCGATGTCCGCAACTGCAGAGCCTGGCATCATGTCTTCTTTATATGAACGAGGGAACGCGCTCATGTACTCTTTAGATAGTGGAAGCCCTTTACTTTCACCAAAGTTGGCAATAATAGATTCTTTAAGGCGGTCATCCCAAGAGGTCGATACTTCCATCAAGTTTTGCTCAATTTTTTTCACATCTACATCTATATTGTTGTTGTCTACACGAACAATGTAATGGGTTCTCGCAAGTGGGCTCTCTGAGAAAAATGTTGTAAATTCAACCTCTTGCTCACACCCAAAGTACTGTTTAAGAATGCGTTGAGTTTCTTTTCTCAGCTCTGTGTTGTACCGGTCTTTCGTCACATACACCATGCAGCTAAAGAAGCGTCCGAATGGGTCTTTACGAACAAACAAGCGCAATAAATCACGGTCTTGCATTTGAACAACGCCCATTCCTACCTCCAATAGCTCCTCTTCTCGAGCTTGAAGAAGTTCATCTCGTGGGTAGTTCTCTAAGATATTGTGCAGAGCTTTATAGGAGTATGAGCCTAGGCGATAACCACTTGCCTCAAGAATGCGTCCAACTTTTTCACGAATAAGAGGAATGCTTTGCACGGCTTGGTTGTAAACCGCTGACGTATAAAGGCCAGTGAATCGGTGTTCTCCTATCACTTTTCCATTTTCATCAAACTTCTTCACTCCAATGTAGTCGGTATATGCCGGGCGGTGAATCCTTGAAGCTTGATTGCCTTTAGTGATAATCAGTGCATATGGTTTTTTTGCCTCTAGACGAGCAGAATCTGATAGCTCAGATAATTTAATACTACGAACTCGTTTCTCATCAGCAAACAGCCCTAGCCCTTTCTCTTTTGCAGGACAGAGTTCATTGTCTCCATTGATACTTGCAAGATCGTACTCTTTGTATCCCATGAAAGTGAAGTTATGATCACCCAACCAGCGCAAATATTCGATCGTCTCATCTAAACGATCTGTGTTCATAGAAACACGATCTTTGTTGTTTTCAAGATCATCCGTTACGATCTTTAGTTTGTCGACCATTTTTTTCCAATCATCAACCACTAGACGCGTGTCGGAAAGAATTGAAAGCAACTCCGCTTTAAGGGTAAGCATTTCATCTTTACTCGTGAGTCTGTCAACTTCGATATGGAAAAGTGATTGAAGAATGCCGCTTTGACCATTTACATCCGTTACTTGGCCTTTTTCACCACGTTCCAGTTGCGTTGGGTTGTTTAACATTAGGTGCGAAACAAGATCGAGACGATTCAATGCCATCTTAATTGAATCGACTAAGAATGGACTATCTGGAACAACAATTTCCACAATAGTATGTGTGGACTGCCAACCTTGCCGACTTACCGTTGGATTAAATACCCTTACGGAAATGTCTGCTGGTTTTTTTTCATTGATATGGTGCCAAAGGCTGACAACAGCACCATAAAGATCAGATTCATTTCGCTGAATCAAATCATCATCAGCAATGTTACTAAATAAGTGTTGAGCAAGTTTAGTTACAAGCGGTTGGTGAGAAAGCTCGAGTTTGTCTTGAATCAGTTGGTACACCTTTTCAAGCAGAACCGGCACTACATTTTCACGCGCGGTCATATTCACACTCCACATTAGAATTGTTGTTTTGTAGGGGGACTCAGTTCAGGTATTCATCCCGAATCTAAGCATAGGTAATGCATAGACTTATTGTAAAAGGTTAATTACAAATGTTTAACAACTATTCGTAGTGGTAAGAGGTGAAATGTTTGATTATGTGACTAAGATTCCTGTTTAACTCTCTAGTAATATTGGGCATCACAGAGTTTCTAACTTGAGAAACTTATTATTTTGGTCAGTTGTTAGCCTAAAATGGCCTCGAATACCTAATTGACTAAGAAATGGTCGAAACTTCAGTGCTGGTAGTTGCAATCGCAAGCCGTTGTCGGTAATGACTTGAACCGAACTTGCCGCACCATTGTAATGTGAAAGAAATGTTTGATATGAAATATTGAGGGAGAAATGGTATTGGTTCATATTTCGAAATTACATAAAAGTGAGGGTGGCATTGATTACCACCCTATTCTCTCGTGGATTATTCGTCTAGCGCTTTTGTCACTTTCTCGAACAAATCTTTTGCTAAGTTGTCCATTGACTTGAGTTTTTCAAGCTCGGCACGAATCAACGCTTGGCGGTCCTCATCGTATTTACGGAACTTAAGAAGTGGATCGATCATGCGTGATGCAACCTGCGGGTTGGTGTCATTCAACTGACGTAAAATTTCCCCTGCGAACTGATAGCCAGAGCCGGACTTATCGTGGAATCGTACTGGGTTAGCGTTCAGGAATGAACCAATCAGGCTACGGGTACGATTTGGGTTCTTCAGGCTAAATGCTTCATGACTCATGGTCGCTTTTACATTTTCTAGCGCATCTTCTACAGGATTGCTACCTTGAAGCGCAAACCATTTATCCATAACTAAGCCGTCATGCTTCCACTTGTCACTGTAGTCGGACATTAACACTTCACGACATGCTAACTGAGCACTATTCGCAGCACTCATTGCCGCGATGGTATCAGTCATATTGTTCGCCGCGTCATATTGAGCAATAACAAGATCATTACCTTTCTCGGTGTGAGCCAAGAATTGCAAACAACGGTTGCGTAATGCGCGTTTCCCAATTGCATCATGCCCAATATTGTACTCGGCTTGACGCAAGCTGTGATATGTCGCACTCAGTTCATCTTCAAGCGCCTTAGAAAGTGACACTGTAATGCTATTAAGTACTGCATCAACCGCATCAATATCTACCTGTTTGTACCAACCTGTAATTTCGTTGATAGACGGAAGAAAAAGCACTTGAGCAATAAACGCAGGCTCTAAGTTTGCATCAAGAAGCACACCTCGGAATGAATCAATCAACTCATCTGAAAGTTTAACTTCACTACCCGATTGAATGTTAACTACATTCTGTCGGATATATTTTGCTAATAGCATTTGGCTTGCGTCCCAACGAGCAAAATCATTGGTTGCATGCTTCATCAAGAAACTTAACTCTTCGTCGCTGTAGTCGTATTCTAGTTTCACTGGCGCAGAAAATTCACGTAGCAATGACGGGACTGGTCGCTCAATCACATTTTCAAATACGAACGTTTGCTTATCTTGCTTCACATCTAAAACATGATGCACAGATTCACCGTTCATGATCAAAGGAATCACATCACCGTTTTGTGCATATAGTTCAATATCAAATGGAATATGCAGTGCTTGCTTAATCGCTTGGTCATGTGTCGGTTCAGTAAACTGTTCAACCGTTAGTGCGTAAGTCTTTTGAACAGCATTGTATTCGCTGCTTACTCGAAGTGTTGGTGTGCCTGCCTGGCTATACCATAAACGGAATTGAGTAAGATCCACACCTGTCGCATCTTCCATTGCACAGACAAAGTCTTCACAAGTTGCAGCCGTACCATCATGACGTTCGAAGTACAGCTTCATGCCTTTTTGGAAACCCTCTTCGCCAAGCAACGTATGATACATGCGGATCACTTCGCTTCCCTTTTCATACACGGTTAATGTGTAAAAGTTATTCATCTCAATAACTTTGTCAGGACGAATCGGGTGTGACATTGGGCTTGAATCTTCCGCAAATTGAGGACCACGGATAATACGAACGTTATCGATTCGGTTGTCGGCACGTGAACCAAGATCTGAAGAAAACTCTTGGTCGCGGAATACGGTTAATCCCTCTTTTAAACTCAATTGGAACCAGTCACGGCAAGTGACTCGGTTACCCGTCCAGTTATGAAAATACTCGTGACCGATAACCGCTTCAATGCCAAGGTAATCACGGTCTGTCGCTGTTTGATCATTTGCTAGGACGAACTTAGAGTTAAATATGTTCAACCCTTTGTTCTCCATCGCACCCATATTGAAGAAATCAACTGCAACGATCATGTAGATATCAAGGTCATATTCTAAACCAAAGCGCTCTTCATCCCACTTCATTGAGTTAATGAGTGACGTCATTGCATGGCCTGCTCGATCTAAATTACCTTTATCAACGAAGATTTCTAGATCAACAAGACGTCCCGACATTGTTGTGTATTTGTCGCGTAGAACATCAAAATCACCAGCAACAAGTGCAAACAAGTACGCTGGTTTTGGATGTGGGTCTTGCCACTGTACCCAATGACGACCATTTTCTGCATCACCCTCTGCAATACGGTTGCCATTACTCAGCAAAAATGGATACGCTGTTTTGTCTGCAATCACTTTTGTCGTATATTTTGCGAGTACGTCAGGTCTGTCTAGATAATAAGTAATGCGACGGAAGCCTTCCGCTTCACACTGGGTACAGAATGCTCCACCCGATTTGTACAAACCTTCAAGCGCTGTATTCGCTTCAGGATCCATCTTTGTGATGATCTCAAGTTCAAATTCTGCTGGCAGTTCCGCTAAAAGTAGAGAGGTCTCTTTTACTTCATGATGTGACCACTCTTCACCGTTCACTTTTACGGAGCGCAGCTCTAGCCCTTCGCCGTCTAGTTCTAGTTTTGTCGAATCGGCGTTTTGTATAACTTTTGAAACGGCCGTTACGATTGTGTCGTTATCATAAAGATCAAACGTGAGATCAATATCAGTGATAAGGTGTGATGGTACTTGATAGTCTTTGCGATATTTCGCTTGAGGAGCTTGAGACATGTCCATAAATCCTTGTATATAGAGCCACAAAAATACCAGGACGAGAGGCTCAAATACCTCTTACTGGTATCACGATATAAGCTATTTTTAGGGGTTGTGGTATCAGAATACAAGTCTTTCTACGAAAAAACGGTGCTTTTAGTGCCTTTGCTTTGTCGTTTGTTTAACATTTAATCAACATCAGAATATTTCACTATTAATCATGCACCGCGAATTAATAGACCCAAGTAACCTCAACAAGTTGGTTTTATTGAGATGCCTTGGGTATCGATGAACATGTTATGGCGTGACTCGATTTAGTACGGCGTACATCTCTCCACTCGAATCTTCAATAGTCAATTCGTTTTGCTTCAGTTTATAAGTCGTGCCTTGCTCACCATTTTCGTACATGAGTATTAGATGTTCACCTTCGGTGTAATAGACACCTTGTTTCACCGACTCTTCACCTGAGTCGTTCGAAATTCGAAACATAAAAACAAAGTCAGGCTGAAGGATGAGATCCATTTGGTTAATGTTGTTGGCCAACATCACATCACCGGCGACATGAGAACTGGACCAAATACCAGCAAGCGCATTTGGTAAACCTTTGACAAAGGTAACCCCATTTAAGTCCAATGTATTATGGTTATTGCGGTATGCGTAGATTTGAGGCGCGTCGGAATCTACGCCAAGTATGATGGTATCTTCATTGGCATTATAAAGACCTTCCCAGTGGTCTATCGAATAATCTTTTTTCTGGATATCGATAGAAAATGTATAGTCAGAACCAAGATTAAGTTTGATAGCAAGAAAGTCTTCTGTTGAACCCTCTGGATTGGGGTTCATCAAGTACCAATCCCCAATAAGAAACGGCGTATCAAACTGACTCAATTTATCTTCTTTCAAGTCTTCTGCACTTGATACGCTAAAGCAGCAAAAGCTAAGTAAAATCATGAACCATTTCATATTCGGCACCCTTATGCTTTTCTTTTAGCTTAGGCTTTAGATCTCATTTACGCTAAAAATTTGATCTATATCACGTAAATTATTGGAGAAAATTAACCAATGGTTATGCATTCCGATCAGTACTTGACGTTAACTCGGAATGAAAAAGTCTACGGTGCTCAATAAATCGTTGTTAGGAATAATCAATGATGGAAAAGAAAAACGATTTGTCTTTTTGTGCATAACGACAAATAAAATATGCCCGTTAAATAAAAAAAAGAGTGAGCCATTATGACTCACTCTTTAGGTTTGACCGTTTGTTGCTTTTACTTAAACAACGTAGCAAATATTAACGATTGATCATATCAACCGTGATCGCCACTGACTCATCAAGATAAACATCCGGCGCCTCATAATCTTTAGGAATATCATCTAAAGATTTAAACGCAGGTTTACCCAATGTTGCTTGACGTTCGTTGATGCGCTTCAAACGAAGTGCTTCCGACTTATCTGATTCTTCTTCACGCACTTTTTCGTTTAGAGACAACCAGTTATCGTCTTTTTCTTTGCGGTACTTCTCAATATCTTCTTTGATGAAACGGAATTCCATTTCATTTGCAATACGCTTGTTATGGCGTTCTGTTAAAGAAGCAATCAAAGTATCATTGCTTGGAAACACGTCATATTTTGCTTTATCAATGCTATCCCACGGCAGTGCGTTATCTTCAACACTTTCACCGGTTTCACTGGCTTCAACAGCTGTAGGATAAGCGATATCTGGTGCAACGCCACGATTCTGAGTGCTTCCACCGTCAATGCGGTAAAACTTCTGAATTGTGTATTGAACATAGCCAAGTTCTTTATCAAAAAGATCATAGATATGATTCAATGAGCGATGCTGTTGAACAGTACCTTTACCAAACGAGTTTTCACCAAGTATGACTGCACGATTGTAGTCTTGCATTGCTGCAGCAAAAATTTCTGATGCTGATGCGCTATAACGGTTAATAAGTACCGTTAATGGACCATCATAACTTACGTTACCATCAGTATCTGCATTAACTTTGATTCGGCCATAACTATCACGAACCTGAACCACTGGCCCTTCTTTAATAAAAAGACCTGTCAATGCCGTTGCTTCGGTAAGCGCGCCACCACCATTGTTTCGTAAATCAACAATGATGCCGTCTACGTTCTTAGTTTTCAGCTCAGATATCAGTTTATCTGTATCTTTGGATAGACCAACATAAAAGCTTGGCACTTCTAACACGCCAATCTTCTTACCGTCTTTTTCAATGATTTCAGATTTAACCGCACGATCTTCTAGACGCACTTTGTCACGAACGATAGTGACAACGTAACTCTTGGCTTCTTTGCCCTCAGGCAGGATCTGCAAGTTTACCTTAGTCCCTTTTGGACCTTTAATTAGCTGAACAACATCATCCAAACGCCAACCGATCACATCAACAACATCTTTGCCATCTTGGCCAACACCGATGATGCGATCACCCTCACCCAGTTGTTTACTTTTAGACGCAGGTCCACCAGCAACAAGAGAACGAATAACGGTGTAGTCATCGGTCATTTGAAGTACGGCACCAATGCCCTCAAGAGAAAGGTTCATCTCTGATTGGAATTGTTCTGCGTTTCGAGGAGAAAGATAGCTAGTATGCGGATCCACTTCACGAGCGAAAGCATTCATATATAGCTGGAATGCATCTTCGTTGCGTGTTTGTGTAATGCGCTTCATTGCGTTGTTATAGCGCTTCTCTAACATTTCCTTAATTTCCGGCCACTCTTTGCCGGTTAATTTAAGATTTAGAGCATCGTATTTAACACGTTGACGCCAAAGTTCGTTGAGTTCTGCTTCGTCTTTTGGCCAAGCAGCTTCAGAACGATCTAACTCGATCTTGTCATCAGTATCAAACTTGATTTCTTGGTCGAGTAACGTTAACGCATACGCAAAACGATCGAAGCGTTTTTGCATTGCAAGGTTATAAACATCAAAGGCAATTTTGTTGTTACCAGCTTTAAGCTGATCGTCCAATTGAATTGACCAGTTGTTAAATGAATTGATGTCATCTTGAGTAAAAATATTTCTATTGTAATCAAGCATCTCTACATAGCGTTCAAAGATCGCTTTAGAAAAGTCATCATTCAGATTGAAATGTTTATAATGAGAGCGGGTAAAACGAGATGTTACGCGTTTGCTAGCTGTTTCATGCTGCACTTCTGGAGCAAGAACCGGCAAATCATCCCTGTCTAATTTGGCTTCGAGAGCCTGAGCTGAAGCTGCTAGCAAAAAGCTAGCAGCAAACAGTGTCACTTTTGAACGGCATTTCATGCGTAGGAGTATCTCCCTTATGCGCGCAAGTGCTCCGCTTTCACAACCATTTGTAGGCCGTTAGCAAGTTGAACACGTACATCTTCCTTATTGATCTCAACAATGGTCGCAGCCATGTTTCCTTTGCCCATGTTCACGTTAACTTCATTGCCAACAGTAATTTCATCAGCATTTAGTGTGCGTGTTTCTACAGGCTTTTCTTGTTTTTGTGCTTTTGGCTTGCTTGGGCGACGAGGCTGTTGCGGTTTCTTAGCCGCTGGTTTTGCTTTTGCCTTGCCTTCTTCGCGAGCTTTTTGAGCTTGCTCTTTACGACGAGCTTGAACCTTAGCTTTGCTCTCAGCCAGTGTCGCTTGAGCGTGTTCAACGTGCTCTTCTTCTAGTGTGCCACATGGGTTGCCATCTAGATCAACACGTTCTGCACCAGCTTTTACACCGTGTAGGTAACGCCATGATGAAGTGTACTGTCTTAACGCTGCACGAAGCTGAGTTTTGCTTACTTTTTCGTCTTCATTTAGACGTTCCGCAAGATCTTGAAAAATACCAATTTTCAGAGGCTTTGCTTCACCTTCTAAAGTAAAGCACTTAGGGAAACATTCAGCAATGTATGCGATAACTTCTTTGCTGTTTTTTAACTTTTCAGTCATGAGGGGTCCTGGTTTAAGCGGATTTCCGCGAAGCATTAAGAAAAATATTCTCGTATTATAGAGACATGCCAAGGAAAAACCACACTCATGGGTGAATTTATGCGTCGTTCGCGTGTGAATTAAGCAGCTTTTCTACTTCTGACATGAAATGAACCAGGCCTTCTTCGTCAATTTCACTAAAACGGCCAATGTTCGGACTATCTATATCTAACACACCAGCAACTTCTCCATTAATAGAAAATGGAATCACAATTTCTGAATTACTCGCAGCATCACAAGCAATATGCCCCTCAAATTCATGAACGTCGTATACTCTTTGTACAAGGTTTGTTTCTGCTGCCGTACCACAAACACCCTTGCCCATTGGAATTCGAACACAGGCTGGTTTGCCTTGGAACGGACCGAGAACAAGTTGTTCACCTTTTACCAAGTAAAAACCTGCCCAATTAAGATCTTCTAGTTCCATAAATAACAATGAGCTTAGGTTGGCTAGGTTTGCAATGTAATCAGACTCAGACTCGATCAATGCGACCGCTTGTTTTGTCAGTCTTTGGTATTGTTCTATGTTCATATTACTTTCCCTTTTGCATATTAAGGCTTCCATTCTCGTAGTATGTAGCTAAAATGCACACCCACTTTATAATAGGAATTATTCTCAATTAAAATGAACCCAATAAACGACACTATTAGCCGTTCTTGGTTGATAACTCAAGTAAAAAAGCACAAGTCAAAGCTGATAATAGCCAACTTGATCGCCCTACTTGCGACCTTGATTAGTGTTCCAATCCCACTTCTTATGCCATTGATGGTCGACGAAGTGCTATTGGACAAACCTGCATCTGGCCTAGCCGCAATGAATGCCGTTCTGCCCGAAGCATGGCATACACCGACTGGTTATATCTTTTTTACACTATTTTTAGTTGTGCTCATGCGCGCCGCGAGCCAAGTTCTTAATATTGTTCAAAGTCGTCAATTTACACTCGTATCTAAGACCATCACTTTCGAAATGCGCAGCAAGATGATCGACAAACTTGGTCGCATTAGTATTCGCCAATACGAAACGAAAGGCAGTGGTGGTATCAATGCTCATCTTATTACCGATATTGAAACGATCGATAAATTTATTGGGTCTACCCTTGCTAAGTTCGTTATAAGTTTTCTTACTGTTATCGGTACCGCAATCGTTCTTCTTTGGCTTGATTGGCGCCTTGGCTTATTTATTCTCTTAGTCAACCCTATCGTCATTTACTTCTCACGGAAGTTGGGAAGTATGGTTAAGCACCTTAAACGCAAAGAAAACCACTCGTTTGAGATTTTTCAAAATCGCTTAATTGAGACGCTCGATGGCATTTATCAACTACGAGCTGCGAATAAGGAGCGTGAGTTTCTACAACAACTAAAAACGAACGCCGATCAAGTGCGAATCGATGCGGATAAATACGCTTGGCAATCGGAAGCCGCAGGTCGTGTTTCGTTTCTCCTTTTCTTAATTGGCTTTGAGTTATTTCGCGCCGTTGCGATGCTTATGGTGATGTTTAGCGACCTGACCATTGGCCAGATTTTTGCTGTGTTTGGCTACCTTTGGTTTATGCTGTCTCCAGTTCAAGAGCTATTAGGCATTCAATTTTCGTGGTATAGCGCGAAAGCCGCATTAAAACGAATTAATGACCTACTAGAGCTCGAAGAAGAACACAGACCGGTATCTAAGGTGAACCCTTTCAAAGAAGATCGAGAAGTTGACGTTCGTATTGAACATGTTGATTTTTCGTACAACAATGAAACGAAAGTGCTAGATAACCTATCACTGTATATACCTGCGGGTAAAAAAGTTGCGTTAGTCGGTGCTAGTGGCGGTGGCAAATCAACATTGATTCAATTGCTCATCGGCGTTTATCGTCAAAATAGCGGTACTATCCGTTTCAATGATGAGCCAACCGAAGATATTAGTTTTGATGTGATAAGGGATAAAATTGCCGTTGTATTACAGCAACCTATACTATTTAACGACACCTTAAGGCATAATCTGACTTTAGGCGGCCATTTTGATGAAATGTCATTATGGCGAGCATTAGAAGTTGCTCAGTTGCAAGATGTGATATCACAGCTTAGCAACGGTCTTGAGACTCAAATTGGACGAAATGGTATTCGCTTGTCAGGTGGCCAACGTCAAAGACTAGCGATTGCTAGAATGGTGTTAAGCAATCCACAGTTCGTCATTCTGGATGAGGCAACGTCAGCGTTGGATACGGCGACTGAAGCTGCCTTGCATAAAGCATTAACTGAATTCTTACGTGGTAGAACGACTTTAATCGTTGCACACCGATTATCTGCTGTAAAACAAGCAGATTTAATCTACGTACTCGAAGACGGAAAAGTGACACAAACAGGTACTCATGGTGAGCTCGTTGAGCAACAAGGCTTATATCAAACGTTATATGGTGGAATTCAATCACACGCATAACCAACATTCAGAGGGGTCTCTATGACCTCTCTATCTAAACACACCAACCCACCAGCAAAAGTACGTTTGTGTCAGGGTTGCGAACTGCCCGTTGATATCGTTCCTCTCGCTCAAGGCAAAGTGGCGCATTGTCCCCGATGTGGTTATGAGCTTTACCGAGGCGGAAATCCAAGTTTGTCAGGTAACCTAGCGATTGCGATTACCTGCCTATTACTTTTTATCCCCTCTCATTTCTTCGATTTTATCAGCATTCGACTATTTGGAGTGATGATACCTGCGACTTTGCCGTCCGGCATGATCGCGCTGATGCAAGAAGGTTTTGTCCTTTTAGCCTTGTTAATTTTCTTTTGTAGCTCTATCGCACCTCTTATCGTCTGTGGATCTATTGTTACCGCACACTTCTCGCTGCATCAGCGATGGTTTAGAGGGTTTCAAATCTCGCTGTGGCTTGCTCAACACCTTAAACACTGGGTAATGATTGATGTATTCCTTATTAGCATCGCCATTTCGTGTTTCAAGCTACAAGATTATTCCGACATTTATGTTGGTCCGGGTTTAATCGGTCTGGTTCTATTGCAAATATCAACAGTGCTGCTTCTTTCTCGAGTAAGTATTCGTCGCTATTGGGAAGCATGGCAAACTGAAACCACCTATACGTTTAAACATAAAGATGTGCATTGTCATGAATGTCATTTATCGCAACCAGAAAGTAATAAATGTCGTCGCTGTCATCATGCGCTGTATCACCGTAAGCCACATTCTATCCAAAAAACGTGGGCTTACCTCGCAGCCGCAACCATCGCGATTTTTCCCGCTAATCTAGTTCCAATATCAATATTGATTACGAATGGACAAAGACTCGAAGATACCATTTTCTCCGGCGTCGCCGCGTTAGTGAAAAACGATATGTATGGCATCGCATTTATCATATTTGTTGCAAGTATCATCGTTCCCGTAGCTAAAATCCTAGGGTTGGCATACATACTTCTCTGTATTAAGTTCAAGCGTACTGTATTTAAAAGACAGCGAATGATGGCCTACTTCGCAGTTAAATGGATTGGCAAATGGTCAGTGATGGACCTGTTTGTTATTTCAATCATGATGACGTTAGTCGATCGTGGTCAGATTCTCGATTTCACTCCAGGATATGGCGCAGTTGCGTTTGGACTGGTTGTGGTATTCACAATGCTTGCAGCTGATAGCATTGACCCTAGGCTTATCTGGGACCAAGTCCCAAAACAATCTAAAAAAGAGTCAATTAATGAGTGATCAGAAAAGTTCTCAAACGTCATACGTGCCGGATGTTCGGAAAAGCAAGGGACTTTCTCCCCTTTGGTTGTTACCAATTCTAACGATGCTGTTAGCAGGTTGGTTGGTGATGAAATCAATCCATGATGCAGGTCAACGAGTTCAGATTTACTTTTCCGACGCGGCTGGCTTAGTCGCAGGGCGAACCACCATTCGCTACCAAGGTCTAGAAGTCGGCATGGTGCGAGACATAAACTTGTCTGAAGATCTCAAAAGCATTTACGTCGATGCTGATATATACCCAGAAGCGACAAAACTGCTCAAAGAAGATACTCGTTTTTGGCTCGTAAAACCAACCGCAAGTTTGAGCGGGGTGACAGGTTTAGATGCGTTAGTTTCCGGTAACTATATTTCGATCAAGCCAGGCGAAAGCGATGAATTCGAAACCAAATTCCATGCATTAGATTCTGCACCGACAGATTTGCACGTAAATCAAGGCTTAAATATTAAATTGAAAAGCCGAGATTTAGGTGGTGTTTCTATCGGTTCTCAGATTGTGTATAAAAAAATTCCAATTGGAGAAGTCTATAGCTATCAATTGGATGATGATGCTAAGTCGATTACCATTCGCGCCAATATTCAAGAACAGTATCGCCATTTAATTAATGACCGCAGTCGTTTTTGGAACGTCAGTGGTATTGGTACAAGCATCGGTTTTGATGGAGTTGATGTTCGATTAGAAAGCATGAGCGCTCTACTTAGCGGTGCAATCGCTGTTGATTCCCCAGATGATGGCGAACCTGTAGACGAAAATTCTCAATTCCGCTTATACAAAGATTTAAAAACCGCTGGTCGTGGTATTCCGATCAAAATAGCGTTGCCAGATGATAATAAAGTCAGTGGTGAGGGAGCACCTATCATGTACAGAGGGATAGAGGTTGGCCAGATTACCGATTTGAATCTATCCGAGGGACGAGAAGTCATCTTAGCATCTGCCGCTATTCAACCTGCTTTTAGTGACATGCTCACTTCCGGAACGCGTTTTGTTTTGGAAGAAGCAAAAGTGTCGCTTTACGGCATCGAAAATATCACCAACTTAGTACGCGGCAATTTTTTAACGATTGTTCCCGGTGAGGGCGAACGCGCTCGACGCTTCACGGCCATTCGCAAAAATGAATTTGACCAACAACAAGAAAAATCCATCATGATTCGTCTTGTATCTGATAATTCATTCGGCTTAGATAGCGGTGCAAATGTTCTTTACAAAGGCATTGTCGTAGGTTCGATCATTAAAGTTGGCTTACTTGATGCGAAAAACGCAGAAAAAGCCAAACACGAAGTCTTCATGGATGTTCTCATTGACAATGAATACAAACATCTCATCAAGTCGAATAACCGCTTTTACGTTACGGGAAGTGCATCAGCTGAGCTTACCGAATCAGGGCTGAGTGTCACTGTCCCACCTGCAAAACAATTGCTAAGTGGATCCATCAGTTTTGTCACTCAAGGCTCCAATAGTATCTTGCCGCAATATCAATTGTTCCAAAGTAAATCTTTGGCTGAGTTGGCGCAGTACAATCAAAGCGGCTCAAAAGTTCTGAGTTTGTTTGCTTCTGAGTTACCGCCAATTTCTAAAGGTAGTCCGCTTCTGTACCGCAACCTCCCTGTCGGAAGCGTGTCTGACTTTAGGCTGGTTGATGGTGGCGTCATTGTGAATGCCACGATAGAAAATCGCTATGCCCATTTAGTCACCGCGCAAACCGTATTTTGGAATCGCTCTGGCGTAGAAATAGATGCGTCCCTAGCTGGCATCAGCGTTAAAGCACAACCTCTCAAGTCCCTCATTAAAGGTGGTATTGCTTTCGATTCTATTCCTGGTATTGAGAATAAAACAGGTGAGCGTTGGAAGCTCTACCAAGACCACAAGCAAGCACGAAAATATGGTCGTGTCATTTCTTTAGAGACTGATGGTACCCAAGAAGTGGCGCAAGGTATGCCGATAAAATATCAAGGCGTAAAAGTGGGTGAAGTGACGTTAGTTGTACCGAACTTCCGCCGTGAGATTGTTGATATTACCGCAAGAATTTTGCCTGAATACGTGGATAACATTGCCGTTTCGGGTTCGCATTTTTGGTTAACGGAACCAGAAATAGGCCTAGGTGGAGTGAAAAACTTAGGTGCATTAGTAGCAAAATCAATCAGTGTTGAGCCTGGTAAAGGCGATGCGAAATTTAAGTTCATTTTGGCAAAACAAAAACAGGATGAACAAGGCATTTCGTTTACTTTGCAAAGCGAACAACGTGGTTCAGTCCAAGTTGGCACCCCTATCTTGTATCGTCAAATTGAAGTCGGCCAAGTCACGGATGTTCGACTCGGTGAGTTTGCAGATCGGGTAATGACTCGTATCGAAATTCAGCCAAAATACGCTTATCTTGTTCGTCAAAATAGTGTGTTCTGGAATGTGTCCGGTGTGGATGTATCTATCGGTATTACTGGAGCAAACATTAAAGCGGGGACGATTGATAGCCTTGTTCGCGGCGGTATCGCATTTTCTACGCCAGAGCAACAAAACATTGCGCCAGTAGCCAAAAGTGGACATTCGTTTTACTTGAACCCACGAGCCGAGGAAAGCTGGATTAAGTGGCATACTGCCATTCCAAAGCCTTAATATTTTATGCTTACTTAGTATCGTGGGCTTACTTAATGCCTTATGCTTGTGAGCCTACCTACCGATCTCATGTTTCGGCTTAGTCGCTCTATCGCTAAGTGAGACAAATAGCTAAGAATAAATATCAAAGAGTAGCCATCGCTGCTCTTTTTTATTATCCAGCCCTGAGCAAGTATTCGTTTCTGGCCCGCTTTCGTATATTATTTGCGTCAAATTCTGCAATCGAGATTCCACTTTGCATCCGAACGTTTACATCCCAGAAGCTTTTCTAGAAAAAATCCGAACTATTCTCCCTGCTCACCTCAACATGGATGACTTTGTTGCGTCATGCCAAAAACCATTACGTAAAAGTATTCGTGTCAACACACTCAAAATCAGCGTTGAAGCATTTTTAGATCGTGCGGAAGCAAAAGGTTGGGAATTATCACCGGTTCCTTGGTGTGAAACTGGCTTTTGGATCGATGCCGATGAATCGAGCGTCCCATTAGGCAACACCGCTGAGCATATGTCTGGCTTATTTTATATCCAAGAAGCCAGCTCAATGATGCCTGTATCGGCATTATTCATGCACAATGAGTCTTATGCTGCTGTTCTCGACACGGCAGCCGCTCCCGGCTCAAAGACGACTCAGATCGCTGCGCTTATGAATAACGAAGGCGTTTTGGTCGCCAATGAGTATGCCGCAAGCCGAGTGAAAGTTTTACACGCAAACATTGAACGTTGTGGTGTACGTAATGCGGCATTAAGTAACTTTGATGGTCGAGTATTTGGTGGTTGGCTTCCAGAGCAATTTGACGCGGTATTACTTGATGCCCCGTGTTCAGGCGAAGGTACGGTTCGTAAAGATGAAGATGCAATGAAGAACTGGACACAATCGTCAGTTATTGAAATTGCAGAGACGCAGAAAGATCTGATTGAAAGTGCTTTCCATGCTCTGAAACCAGGTGGCGTAATGGTTTATTCCACCTGTACGTTGAGCACCGAAGAGAACCAACAGGTTTGCCATCATCTAAAAGAGACATTTGGGGATGCGGTTGAATTTGAAAGTTTAGAAAGTTTGTTTGAAAATGCAAACGCGGCACTGACTGACGAAGGCTTTTTGCATATTTTCCCTCAAGTGTATGATTGTGAGGGCTTCTTTGTTGCGCGCATTCGCAAGCTATCAGCCGTCGAAGCGCCAAACGTGAAAAAGCGAATGGGTAAATTTCCTTTCGTGAAAGCATCAACTAAAGAAGCCGTAGATATCGAAAAGCAACTTCAAACTGCATTAGATATTGAACTCCCAAGTGATAGCACTGTTTGGATTCGTGATAAAGATGTGTGGTTATTCCCTAACGCTTTAGAAACCATGATTGGCGAGCTGCGTTTTTCTCGTATGGGAATAAAAATCGCAGAAGCTCATAAGAATGGTTATCGCTGGCAACACCAAGTCGCCACTGCCCTAGCGACTGGTACGGAGAAAAATACGATTGAACTGACGATCGAAGAAGCTCGCGAATGGTACATGGGCCGAGATGTTCGCCCACAAAACATACCCGCAGGGGCTCAAACCGGTAAAGGCGAAGTACTGGTTAAGTATGATGGCGCAATCATTGGTCTTGGTAAATGGGTAAGTAACCGCATTAAGAATGGATTGCCAAGAGAGCTCGTTCGCGACAAGAACCTTTTCTAATCCTGACATTCGATTAAACAAAAAACCATCGTTTCTACGATGGTTTTTTTCACTATTCAAATTTGTCACAACTCAATGCTAATGGGGATAACTAGCTATCTAAGTGCTCTGTACTAAACTGAATGTATCATAGCTCCGCTTTGATAGACATTTCTCTCTAGTTTTACCCGTGCCTAATTGTTTACCAATGCTGATAGGTTAACAAGAATGGGATAACAAGTTTAGCGCAGGCTCTTAGGAGCCTATTTCCCCTAGGCCCAAAATAAGGACGAGTTTGGGCCCTTTTTTTCATCGTATCTTCTAATCGTACCTCCTAAACTAGGCGATACGAATTCCGTCTTTTTCGATAACGATTTTGCCCTGCTTATACAAACCACCAATGGTTTTTTTAAACGTGCCTTTACTCGTACGAAACGCATCAAAAATTGCTTCCGGTGTTGACTTGTCATTTAGCGGTAAGTAACCGCCTTTCTTTTCAAGCAACTCAAGCACTTTCATCGACAAATCATCCATCTTCGCCACACCCACTTTTTGAAGTGCTAGGTCAATTTTACCATCTTCACGAATCTGTTTGATGTAACCTTTCAGTTGTTTACCAATGAATAATTTACCGAAAACATCAGATGGGAAGATCATTCCCCAATGTTTTCCATTCACGATAGCTTTGTATCCAAGTTGGCTGCGCTCTGCGATGATTAAGTCGACCTGCTCATTCACTTCATAGTTTGCCGGTGTTTTATCAAGCCATTTATTGAATTTCGTCGTACCTACAATGCGGCCAGATGCTTTATCTGTGTAGACATAAACCAAAATGTTTTGACCTTCGGTAAAGCGAGCACGTTGTTCACTAAATGGGATAAGCAGATTTTTATCGCTAATACCCCAACTTACGAACGCACCCGTCACGTTGATGCCTTCGATTTTCATTAAGCCCCACTCGCCAACTTGGGCAATGGGTTTTTCAGTGGTCGCAGCTAGTTGGCTTTCAGAATCGAAGTAAAGAAATACATCAAGACGATCACCTATTTCGGTACCCTCTGGGACGTGCTTGTTCAGTAGCAGTACCGAACCATAATCCGCTCCATCCAGAAAGACGCCAAAATCAGCCTTTTTAATGACTTCTAAGCTGTTAATTTGACCAATTTTAATCATTGAATTTGTCTCTTTTTAAATTTACTGGCGATTATACCCAAACTCATAAGAAAATCAGAGAGAAAAGCAAATCTCTCTGCTATGCTGTCGTCGATCAACCATTTATCCTAGTCGCCCTTAATTCAGAACAACTACTTAAGTTAGGACAATAACTTAAGTTAAAACAACTAACTGACGCTTTAAGGCTTAGGATGCGTTAGTAATATCAGGAGCTTTTCTTGGTCACCGTCGACAAACAAGACTCTGTCACCCTAAAAATCAGTCATGCCTTGGCAAAGAGTAAAACACTCGATCTTGATATCTATATTTTTGTCCCTGGCGAGCTGGGCTTAAATGCCGATATTATCAGTGAGTCGGAGTTCTATTACACGTCTATTACTCAAAAACGCTCCTACTACAGTACCGAGGTGCTACTTCCTCTGGTTCACAGCCGATTGGCCAAACGTGGGCGACTGTCAAACCAACAATACCGTGTTAGTTTGAGTTTGTTTGCCTATCAATACGTTATCGCACTAGATAAAGCCGTTGCAGCTCTCAATAAACACGAAAAAGATGACAGTGTTACGGCTGACGAAGTTGACGAGGTTATCGAACTGACACTTGATATTCTCAAACGTCTTCGCCGCTCTATCCCGTATGAAGAAAACTTAAAGCGATACTATGTGAACATCGACAACTACTTGTCTTGGTACACTGAACAGCGCTTTCTGTCTCTTGTCGCTCACCTCCCGCGCGAGGGCGACTATGGAACGATCAAAGAGCGTCTGATCACTTTATGCGAAAAAGAACAAGCTCACCGCAAATTAAACAATTACAACTCAGCGAGTATTGTGGAAGACGTCACCCGCCTTTCCAATAAGATGCGATTGCTAAGACGATTGATTGAGCACCCTATCGTATTACGTGAAAAAACCACATCGATGGGTAATAACATCAAGCGAGCTATAAAAGGTATTGCAACTGGATTAGTGATGGTGGTGGTAACCTCGACCGTGATCCTCGCACGTGATTATCTTGGTGAGATCTCGGCATCGTTTATCGTCGCAATGTCATTTATTTATGCGTTACGTGAGATCTTTAAAGATGATCTTCGCGATGCAATGTGGCGTTGGATTCGTAAGGGCAAACCAAAGTGGCGTAAAAAGTACATGGACCCGACCACGAAAAAAGTCGTGGGCCGAAAATTGGAGTGGCTAGACTACAAAACGTTGTCCAACTTGCCAGACAGAATCCAGAACATTCGTAAGAAACGAGTTGTGCAGCGTGAAGAACAGATCCTTCATTACCATGCAAAAACCGAAATGGCGACGTCACTTTTTTTAAGTGGTTACGAACAAACTCGCGAAACGTTGAACGTCAGCTTGCGGCCAATTATCCGACTGATGGATAAAAGCTCGAACCGCGTATATCGTTTAAATGATGGTCAAGTGAGTAAAGAATCCGTTGAAAAACGCCATCTGCTCAATGTGATTGTCAAAGAGGACAATCACACAGATGAGCCCGTTTACTATCGTTGGAAAGTGGTCTTAAACCGTTCGAAGATCGTGTCTATTGAGAAAATCGAACTCACTTAGAGCTAAACGATGGAATATCAAACTAAGCAGCTTCTTTTTGAGCTGCTTTTTTTATTGCTGCTTTTTTAATAGACAGTGTTAACGAAAACTCAGCCATGGGCTCATTTCCATTAATACTTGGACATAGCGCAGTAATTCTTACATCTCGATTCACTCGCTCCCCCGTTTTTAGCGTAAGCCGTAACATCTCATCAATCACGGGGCCGTCATGACAAACAAAATGTACATCCGCTTCGGGCCTTTTTAGAAACTCTGCCTTTACTCCCTTAAACGCCAAAGATATGCGTTCACCTTGATCTTTCGCCTTACTCATCGCCAAAAAACCACCTGCCACATCGGCACCTACTGCTAACGCGCCGAAATACATGCTATTGAGGTGATTCTTCGTTCTTCGACGAAGCGGAATTTTAACTTCAACATGCTTATCATCAATGGCGAGAATCTTTGGGCGGCATAGCCAAATGAGAGGCACTTTAGAAAATCCGAATAGATTAAGATAAAGATTGGCACGACGAACGGAAGACAACATTTTTGGACTCCTTTCCAAACAAGTCAGACCAGTTAATCAGTAATCGCTTTTGCTGTCAAAGAGATGTTAAAAAAAGGTGACATCAGAAGCGTAGAGGCACCCAAACCGTGACAGCGTCACTATGATTTGCATTTTTTGCCCCCTCACGCGTCCATCACTTTCGTTCTTTTCACCTTAACTCAGAACAAATAGGAATAAATTCAAACAACTATGTATTGATGTTGAGATCAATTCCTGTCATTTTTGCATAACTTACATCAATACCCATTAACCTAATTGTATACAATTCGATAGTTACTAGATAAGAATCCCGTGAAACGGTTTATTCCTAAGTGTAATTCCGTTATCTTTACCGCTTCGCAATAGAGAATAAAGCTATAACATGCCTATTAAAACAGATGAATTGAGAACCCAACCTTTGGGTCCAATGCCGACTCCAGCAGAATTAGGCAGCACACATCCAATCACCGATGATGTCGCTGACCGTATCGCTACATCTCGTCGTCAAATTGAAAATATTTTAACTGGTGAGGATGATCGTATCCTTGCTATTGTTGGTCCATGTTCAGTTCATGACACTGAAGCTGCGATTGACTACGCTACACGCCTCAGCAAAATTCAAGATAAGTACAAAAACGAACTGTTTATTGTTATGCGTACTTACTTTGAGAAACCTCGCACAGTAGTAGGCTGGAAAGGCCTAATTACCGACCCTAACCTAGATGGCTCTTATGCACTTGAGGCTGGTCTTCATAAAGCCCGTAAGCTGTTACTGGATATCAACAAACTTGGCTTAGCAACCGCGACAGAGTTTCTTGATATGATCACAGGTCAATACATTGCTGACCTTATCACTTGGGGGGCAATTGGTGCCCGCACAACTGAGTCTCAAATTCACCGTGAAATGGCGTCTGCTCTATCTTGTCCAGTTGGATTCAAAAACGGGACAAACGGTAACGTGAAAATTGCGATTGATGCTATCCGCGCTTCTCAAGCATCCCACTACTTCTACTCTCCGGACAAGAATGGTCGTATGACGGTATACCGCACCAGTGGTAACCCTTATGGTCATATCATTCTTCGCGGTGGTGAGAAAGGTCCTAACTTTGATGAAGCATCGGTAAAACAAGCGTGTGATGCGCTTGCTGAGTTCAATCTACCACAACGCCTGATTGTTGACTTCAGCCACGCAAACTGTCAAAAGCAACATCGTAAACAAATTGACGTTGCAAAAGATATTTGTGATCAAATTAAGTCTGGCAGTACACAAATTGCTGGTATCATGGCAGAAAGCTTCATTGTTGAAGGCAATCAGCCAATGACTGATATTAACAACCTAGCTTACGGTCAATCTATTACCGACCCATGTCTAGGTTGGGATGATACTGTGACAATGCTAGATATGCTGGCAGAAGCAGTTAAATCCAGTAAATAATTTCCCTATAACAAGATAATCAAGGAATCTTCATGCCATCGTTTGATATTGTTTCAGAAATCGATAACGTTGAACTACGTAATGCCGTTGATAACGCGAACCGTGAACTATCGACTCGTTTCGATTTCCGCAATGTAAATGCGAGCTTTGAGCTAGTAGAAGAAAACGTAAAACTGTCTGCTGAAGGTGACTTCCAGCTTAAGCAAATGCGTGACATCTTGCGCAGCCATTTGGCAAAACGTAACGTAGACGCAAATGCAATGGACGCTAAAGAACCTGAAGTAACGGGTCGTAACTGGCACCAAAACATTGCATTTCGCCAAGGCATCGATACGCCAACCGCTAAAAAAGTGGTTAAGCTAATCAAAGATGCAAAGCTGAAAGTTCAAGCTTCTATTCAAGGTGACAAAGTACGTGTTACCGGTAAGAAACGTGACGATCTACAAGCGACCATTGCAGCAATCCGAGAAGCAGAAATGGGTATCCCATTCCAGTACAACAACTTCCGTGATTAATCACATACTCCATTTAGCACTTGTTAATTGAAGTAAAGATAGAATGAAAAACGCCGACGATGATTTCGTCGGCGTTTTTGTATTTGTCGAGATCCAGTGTCTCGGTTAGATAACCAAATCTTGTCCTTGTAGAAGCGAAAACTCGTTCGTTCCTTGGGGAATAAACACGCAAACACGCAATTTATCTTTTTTTGCTTGCCTCAACATATCAGAAAGCTCTGCCGCACAAGAAAAAGACTCACGCTCTGCATCTCTTCTTACCAATTCCATGACATTGGCTTCACATTTTGTCGAAGACAATGCCAGTTCTGCCTGCTGCATATAGCGTACTGCTTTTATAGGCAACATCTCTACATCAGCCCCTACATGAATCCATGTGCAACTACCCTCGCTATCGAGTGGCATTGACATCGCTTGCTGATAAATCACTTCAAGTTCACGATTATCTTTGGCATTTTCAACATCGGGATGGGAAAAGTAGTTCTCCCAAAACTTGCGACGTAAATCAACCGTTGGCAGAGCTTCTTTGATGGAATTGCGTTTAGAATTTGCAAATTCTGCCATTAACCCCATATTTTGCGGAAGAATGGCTTCAAGCTTTTCACGGATATTTCGAATTAAAACCGGAGATGCTCCGCCGCTAGAAATGGCAATTTGGATACGCCCTCGATTGATCATTGATGGCGTAATAAAGTCACAATAGGGCTTATCATCAACGACGTTAACTAAAATGCCGAGCGCTTTCGCATCTTTATACACTTGATGGTTGAGATCAGGATTGTCTGTTGTCGCCCACACTTGAATAAAAGAGTTTGTGACAATGTCACTTGAATAGAAGCGTTGAATCCAGTGCACTTGCTGCTCTTGTGCAAGCTTACTTAAAAAATCAACAAGACTTGGCGACACGATGGTAACGGCAGCTCCTGCTTTCAACAAAGCCTCGACTTTACGGCTTGCGACTTCGCCACCGCCGACCACCAATACTGGCTTATCTACTAAATCTAAAAACAGAGGAAAATAACGCATTTCAATCCATGACCACTTCAAATAAATATACCCAAATAACCTTACTCGCTTGGTTCAGCGGAAATGACGACATTGAACGGACAACGCTTGTTTACGTGTTGTACCTTTAAGTCACTTGGGTATAACCCTCTCATGCTACCAAAAATAGGGCAAACACTTCATCTTGTTTCATCACCAGAAATAATTTTTGTTCGAATTTTGTCTCTGGTGACTTTTGCTCAGCTGATGATAGTTTTAATAACAAACAATTATTCTACGTTTATTCCCTCCCCATTCCCAATTGTGCTGATGCACCAAAACGTTACCCAGTCGCACTATTTACAATCAGTTAACATTTCGTCATCCTAATTTGTAAGGCAATTTGTGATTCTCATCAAAACTCTTTTTAAATTATATATTTGAGAATTAGCAAATCCTTTTCTACGCTTATAACTGATTGATTTGCCGATTACCGTCTCTTCAAAATCAATCACGTAGGATAAAACAATAAACGAATTGGACACGTTGCATCAGGCCACTCCTGATTTAACATGGATCATACAGGAAGGATACACATGGCAAACAAACTCACAATTCTTGCTTCCGTCGTAGCGGCATCTACTGCAATGATGAGTACTAGCGCTCAAGCAGCAGACACGACTCTGGACAAAGTCACAAAACAAGGTTTCATTACTTGTGGCGTAAGTACCGGTTTACCTGGCTTTTCAAACCCTAACTCAAAAGGTGAATGGGAAGGCATCGACGTAGAATATTGCCAAGCGCTGGCTTCTGCCGTTCTTGGGGATAAAACGAAAGTTAAATATGTACCCCTAACCGCGAAAGAACGTTTCACTGCACTTCAGTCTGGTGAAATCGATGTGCTTTCACGTAACACCACCTGGACACTTCATCGTGATACTGCTCTTGGTTTGAACTTCGTAGGCGTTAACTACTACGACGGTCAAGGCTTTATGGTGAAGAAAGATCTTGGTATCTCAAGCGCTAAAGAGCTTATGGTGCATCTGTATGTGTGCAATCAGGTACAACAACAGAGCTAAACCTAGCCGATTACTTCCGTAACCAAGGCATGGCATATAAACCTGTCGTATTTGATACTGCAGCGCAAACTTCAAAAGGTTTCGATGCAGGCCGTTGTGACGTACTTACTACCGACCAATCTGGCCTTTATGCACTTCGCTTAAACCTTAAAGACCCATCTTCAGCTACCGTACTTCCAGAAATCATTTCAAAAGAGCCGCTAGGTCCAGTGGTTCGCCAAGGTGATGACCAATGGTTCAATATCGCTAAATGGACATTGTTTGCAATGGTGAATGCGGAAGAATACGGCATTACTTCTAAGAACGCGGATGAAATGTTGAAATCGAAAGATCCAAACATTAAGCGTATTCTCGGTGTAGACGGGCCTAAAGGTAAAGGCTTAGGTATTCGTGATGACTGGGGGTACCAAGTCATCAAACAAGTTGGTAACTACGGTGAGAGCTTTGAACGTACTGTAGGCGAAGGTTCACCACTGAAAATTTCTCGTGGTGTAAACGCTCTATGGAACGCTGGCGGCTTTATGTACGCGCCACCAATCCGCTAATAAAACGATTGTCACTGGGCGGTTTTTTGCCGCCCTTTTTAGTGAGTAAATCTATAAATAGGTTTGAGGTTATCGCTGTATGAAACCGACAAATAATGCATCGCCAAGTACGATGTCCAAGCCAAGCGGAAATAAAAGCCTGATTTACAATCCTGCCTTTCGCTCCGCTCTTTTCCAGATCATTGCCGTCGCCGCACTGGTATTTTTCTTCTACACAATCGTAAATAATGCCCTTAACAACCTAGAAGCTCGAGGTATCGCCACTGGATTTGGGTTCCTTGATCAAGAAGCAGGTTTTGGTATTGGCCTGACTCTGATCGAATATGACGAAACGTTTTCTTATGGTAGAACCTTTGTTATTGGTCTTCTTAATACTGCATTGGTTTCTGTGCTTGGTATTATTCTCGCGACCATCATTGGTTTCACAATGGGTATTGCCCGCCTTTCTTCTAACTGGCTAGTTAGCCGATTGGCTGCGGTATACATTGAAACATTTCGTAATATCCCTCTACTTCTACAGATTTTCTTTTGGTACTTTGCTGTTCTTCAAGCGCTACCATCACCGCGTCAAAGTCTTAGCCTTGGTGAAGCGGTTTTCCTTAATGTCCGAGGACTATATTTCCCTGCCCCTGTGCTGGAAAGTGGCAGTAGTTTTGTTATAGCAGCGTTTATATTGGGCCTTATTGCAAGTATTTTTATCAACGTCTGGGCTAAAAACAAACAACGCCTTACTGGTCAACAAACACCAATGGGCAGAATTGTTTTAGGATTGGTGGTTGTATTGCCACTTATTGTGTATTTCATTGCGGGTATGCCGATTTCTTTGAATTATCCAGAGTTGAAAGGCTTCAATTTCCGTGGCGGGATAAGCATTATTCCTGAGCTTGCGGCCCTTTTATTAGCACTAAGCGTATACACCGCGTCATTTATTGCTGAAATCGTACGCTCTGGTATTAACGCGGTCAGCCATGGGCAAACTGAGGCTGCAATGTCTCTCGGTCTGCCAAGATCGAAAACCCTGAAGCTAGTCGTTATTCCGCAGGCTCTGCGTATTATTATTCCACCTCTTACTAGCCAATACCTAAACCTAACCAAAAACTCATCTCTCGCGATGGCCATTGGTTATCCTGATTTGGTTTCTGTATTTGCTGGCACGACGCTAAACCAAACCGGGCAAGCGATAGAGATAATCGCGATGACGATGGGCGTTTACTTAACCTTAAGTTTGATTACTTCTGCGTTAATGAACTTGTACAACCGTAAAGTAGCGCTGGTGGAGAGATAATATGAGCATACATCAATTCCAACCAGATCTACCTCCTCCAGCAAACACTGTCGGGGTTATCGGCTGGTTGCGCAAAAACCTATTCAATGGGCCTATCAATTCGATCGTGACACTCATCTTAGCGTATATCGTCTTTTCTGCTCTTTGGAATATCATCGATTGGGCGTTCATCAATGCCGATTGGATTGGCAGTACACGTGATGACTGTAGCCGAGACGGCGCATGTTGGGTATTCATCAGCGTGCGCTGGGAACAATTCATGTATGGCTTCTATCCAGAATCCGAGCTTTGGCGCCCCCGTCTGTTCTACATCAGCTTGGCTATTTTTACTGCACTGCTTGCGTATGAAAAAACGCCGAAGCGTATCTGGATCTGGCTGTTTTTTGTCAATGTGTACCCTTTTATCATTGCTGCACTCTTATACGGAGGCGTATTCGGTCTTGAAGTGGTCGATACTCACAAATGGGGAGGTCTGCTTGTTACTCTGATCATTGCACTTGTCGGTATCGTGGTTTCTTTACCAATTGGGGTTGCATTAGCACTTGGCCGACGTTCTGACATGCCGATCATCCGCAGCATCTGTACGGTTTACATTGAAGTCTGGCGTGGTGTTCCACTGATCACTGTTCTGTTCATGGCATCCGTAATGTTGCCTCTTTTCTTGGCTGAGGGCTCAGAAACAGACAAGCTCATACGTGCGCTGATCGGTGTGGTCATGTTTAGTGCCGCATATATGGCGGAGGTCGTACGAGGTGGCTTGCAAGCCATTCCAAAAGGTCAATACGAGGCTGCCGATGCTCTGGGTTTAAGTTATTGGAAAAAGATGGGTCTGATTATTTTGCCCCAAGCTCTTAAAATCACGATTCCATCGATAGTAAACACCTTTATCGGCTTATTTAAAGACACTAGCCTTGTATTGATTATCGGCATGTTCGATGTACTAGGCATTGGTCAAGCAGCGAATACCGACCCAGAGTGGTTAGGTTTCGCTACAGAAAGTTATGTATTTGTCGCGTTAGTGTTTTGGGTATTTTGTTTTGGCATGTCGCGTTATTCGATATGGCTTGAGAACAAACTTCATACCGGTCACAAACGATAGCTCATCAAGGTCAAGGACGTATTATGACGCAACAACAAGACTACATGATCCAACTCAAGGACATGAACAAATGGTATGGTGAGTTTCACGTACTAAAAAACATCAATCTCGAAGTGAAGCAAGGTGAGAAAATCGTCATCTGCGGCCCGTCTGGATCGGGTAAATCGACGATGATTAGGTGCATAAACCGCCTAGAAGAGCACCAGGCTGGAAGCATTTATGTTTCAGGCACTGAGCTCACAGAAGATCTAAAAAACATTGAAGCTGTCCGCCGAGAAGTCGGGATGTGTTTCCAGCACTTCAATCTATTCCCTCACCTTACGGTGTTGGAAAACTGTACCTTAGCACCTATTTGGGTTAAGAAAATGCCTAAAGAAGAAGCTGAAGCTGTCGCAATGCAGTATCTGGAACGTGTAAAGATTCCTGATCAAGCAGATAAGTACCCGGGGCAGTTATCAGGTGGCCAACAGCAACGTGTTGCTATTGCTCGATCTCTTTGCATGAGCCCAAAAGTGATGCTGTTTGACGAGCCAACATCCGCACTCGACCCAGAGATGGTACGCGAGGTACTGGATGTTATGGTCGAACTAGCAGAAGAAGGCATGACCATGTTGTGTGTCACGCACGAGATGGGCTTTGCCAAAGAAGTGGCTGATCGAGTCATTTTTATGGATGCAGGTGAAATCATCGAAGAAAATAACCCTATCGATTTCTTTGAGAACCCACAATCTGATCGAACACAGAACTTCTTAGCTCAGATTCTTCACCATTAAAATCGTCCCATTAGTCGTAACGGCAGGGGCAAACGTTAAGCGCTGATTTTTATTTCAGCGCTTTTTCTTTAAGCAATGCTTCTCTAACCATTGAATAAATAGTAAATCTCAGCGAGCTGATAGTGACCTACTTTGTCTTTTTGTACCAGACTTAATGACAAAGCGGACACAAAACGAGTCTGCGTACATCGCAGCTATGCAAGACGGTAATATTGTGTTACAAGTTGCCACATACATAACACACTATTTCTATTATTATTTTGTTCTAGAGATAGACGTGTCGGGCTTGATCTTTTGAACTTTCGGGCCCATATATGTCTATATATCAAAGATAAGATGGTCCCTTATAGAGGAAGATTATGAACAGTCCTATGTTTTCACGCACTACTACTCAAGAGAGTGCTCTACAAACCAACAAAGTATTGCGTAATACATATGCACTACTTTCAATGACTTTACTATGGTCAGCACTGGTTGCTGGCGTTTCAATGGCATTTAACTTACCACGTCCGGGCATTATCCTAATGTTGGTTGGTTTCTACGGCCTACTGTTCTTGACTGAGAAAAACCGCAACAACAGTATGGGCCTAGTGTTTACGTTCCTATTTACGGGCTTCTTGGGTTACACCATTGGTCCAATCCTGAACATGTACATCGGCGCTGGTGTGGGCGATGTGGTTCTTACAGCACTTGGCGGTACTGCGCTGTCGTTCATGGCTGCTTCTGCTTACGCTCTAACAACGAAGCGCGACCTATCTATGATGGGCGGCCTGATGTTATCTCTATTCGTTGTACTAGTAGTAGGTATGATTGCGAGTATCTTTATCCAATCAACTATCCTACACCTAGCAATGAGCAGCTTGTTTATTGTTTTCTCTACCATGGCTATTTTGATGACAACTCAAGGCATCATCCGTGGCGGCGAAACAAACTACATCTCGGCAACGATTACGCTGTACGTATCAATCTACAACATCTTCATTAGCCTACTAAGCATTCTAGGCATCATGAACGACGACTAATTCGTTGGACGTTAGATTGACTCTCAATTTTAAAGCCCGAAGTTTTTGCTTCGGGTTTTTCCTTTTCTAGCCCCCCTCAAAATAAATGGTCACTTAACATTTGACTTAATATGCAAAAACCAACGTATCCACTCGGGAATTTTTCTAACCAAATGCATGAACTTTCAATTTTGTGAATATTCTCATGTCAGCATCAGTTTGCTATGGCACGACTATGAATCCATCATCTATTGAACACGTGTTGTATGTTTTCGCTTCATTCAGTGACCATAACTGATTCTTTTGTTGAGCAATCCCTTAGCTCTACGCTACCCTATAATCATCAAAGACAATTAAGCGGATAACACATCATGTTCGTTTACAACGGCAAACAAATTGAAACCGACGCTCAAGGCTATCTTCTTGACCACACACAATGGGAAGAAGGTATGATTGAGCTTTTAGCGAAAGAAGAAGAAATTGAGCTTACCGAAGCGCATCTAGAAGTTATTCACTTCGTTCGTGATTTCTATGTGGAGTTCAACACATCACCTGCGGTGAGAATGCTTGTAAAGGCAATGGAAAAGGCTCATGGCCCTGAAAAGGGGAACAGCAAATATCTATTTAAGCTGTTTAAAAAAGGTCCAGCAAAGCAAGCGACAAAACTCGCAGGCCTGCCTAAGCCAGCTAAATGCTTGTAAGATCATAATATTTTAAATCCGCGGAAAGGTTTATAAGAGGCTGACTCTCGAAGCACACTTTCGACCGTAGCTGTCCGCGGACCATCCTCTAGCCATAAAGCAAACTCGGATATTTGATCCGGCGTCCCGCAGGCCATCACTTCAACATCACCACTGTTCAAGTTTTTTGCGTAACCTGTCAGTCCCAACTTAAGCCCTTGGTGTGACGTGTGATAACGAAAACCTACACCTTGAACATGACCTTTTACTATAAACTTCTCACACTTTAGGTTCATCCGAATACCGCTCCTTTTCATTGAGTGATATATTATTTCCGTCTATTTACCCCACTAAGGATAGTGGGTTTTTGTATGGTTATAATAATTATGAAAGAAATTCCTTTCCGCTGGATTGATAAATATCTCATCCACTTAAAGATTCAAGAAAAGTTTTATTTGCTTTTCTTTCTACCACTTCTCGCTATCGTCATCCTCACATTTGTTATGAATAGTGCTGCGGATGCCCTCATTACGAACATGTACGCTGAAGAGCTTCAGCTAATGAAAGGCCTTATTGAAGCTGGCAACCTTTCTCAGTCACAAGTAACAAGTTTAATTGCTGGTTCAAGTACTATTTCTATTGGTTCTGGTCCAGGATCTATCTCTGTCTTAGATGGTTCGTACAGTTTGATCGCCAATCATGACAAATCGTTGTGGTCAGCCCTTTCGACAATACAAGTTTCAGTGATCTTAGTTAGCCTTGTTCTCGTTGCATTGAGTGTTTATTACATCATGACGTTCATTGGCGGTGCGATGTTCACGATGAACAAAGCCCTTAATACGTTAGCAGATGGCAACCTGACAGAGCGTATGAACTTCTTTCCTGTTCGTGATGAGTTCAGTGAAATCGCGATCACTATTGACAAAGTCGCGGAACGTGAACAAAAGATGGTGCTCTCTATTCAAGAATCGGTTGCGCTTATGCAACAAATCAGCTCCGATCTCAATCAATCCATCAAAGACAGCTCGAACATTTCTAATACACAGCAAGAACACCTAAACTCTCTGGCAAGTGCAACCGAAGAAATGGCATCTACTATTCGTGAAGTTGCTATCCTCGCCCACAATTCTAGTGAACAAACAGAAGACGCTCGCAGTGTTGCTCAATCGGGTCAAATCAAGGTAGAAAATACGCTGGCTTCCATTTCTTCTCTCTCTAGCGAAATTCAATCAGCGTCACATGCCGTTGAAGAACTTGATGCTAACGCTGCGCAAATCGATGAAGTGGTCACAACCATCAATGGGATTTCAGAGCAAACCAACTTACTGGCGCTTAATGCTGCCATCGAAGCTGCTCGTGCTGGTGAACAAGGTCGTGGATTTGCTGTCGTTGCGGATGAAGTTCGAGCTCTAGCGGGCAGAACCCAGCAAGCAACCGTCGAAATCCAATCAATGATTGAATCATTACAGCGTAACAGCCAATCATTAACTAAGTTGATGGAAGTAACCGTTAATAACGCGAATGATGGTCAAAGCTTAATGACTGAGGTCAATCATGAAATTGGGTCTTTAGCTGATAAGAACCTGAGTATCTCAGACAGCAGTATCCAAATTGCAACCGCAGCCGAAGAACAAGGCGTTGTGGCTGACAATATTGCTTCTAGCGTAGAAGAGATTCGAGTGCAAGCAAACAACGTGTGCACCATGATTTCCAACACCTCACAAAATGTAGAGCAGCTACGTCAACAAAGTGATGCGATGGAATCCTTACTCATAGGATTAAGAGCATAACTGAACAACTATTGTATAGGGTCACTTCGGTGGCCCTTTTTTTTCCTGTACTTTTTCCCCTATACTCCTTTGTCCGCATCGTATTTTATTGATTGTTTACACTTATTGCTTTTACCAACAACATCCCGGACAATACGACCCTTTCTTGATTCAATAAGAGCTAAAGATATGACAGCTGCTATCTATTTGGTAAAAGGTCGTGAGAAATCGGTTAAGCGCAAGCATCCTTGGATTTTCTCTCGCGGTATCAGTAAAGTTGAAGGCGAACCCGCTATTGGTGAAACCGTTGATGTATTCGCTCACGACGGAAAATGGCTAGCAAAAGCAGCATATTCTCCAGCATCTCAAATCCGCGCTCGCATCTGGAGCTTCAATAAAGAAGACATTAACAAAGCGTTTTTCACTAAACGCATCAAAGATGCACAACTGCTTCGTGAAGATATTATCGAACGTGACGGTTTAACTGGCTATCGACTAATCGCGGCAGAGTCCGATGGTTTGCCAGGCGTTACTATCGATCGCTACCAAAACTATTTCGTTTGCCAATTGCTCAGTGCTGGTGCGGAATATAACAAAGCGGCGATTGTTGATGCGCTGGTTGAATGCTTCCCAGAGTGTCATGTTTACGAGCGTTCTGACGTCGCGGTACGTAAAAAAGAAGGCCTAAAAGAAGTCACGGGCGTACTTCATGGTGAAGAGCCACCAAAATCTGTCGTCATTGAAGAGAACGGCGTCAAAATTAGCGTGGACATTGTTGGCGGCCATAAAACAGGTTTTTACCTAGACCAACGCGATAGCCGTCAGCAAGCAATGAAGTACGTACAAGGTAAAGATGTACTCAACTGCTTCTCTTACACCGGTGGTTTTGGGCTTTACTCACTTAAAGGTGGCGCTAAACGCGTTATCAATGCCGATGTTTCACAGCCAGCATTAGATACTGCTAAGTTTAACGCTAAATTAAACGAGTTTGATATTTCAAAAAAACGTGCTGTGTTCCTAAACGCAGATGTATTCAAACTGCTACGTGAATACCGCGATCAAGGAACTCAATTTGATGTCGTGATCATGGACCCACCAAAGTTTGTTTCAAGCAAGAGCAATCTCACTTCTGGTGCAAATGGCTACAAAGATATCAATATGCTCGCCATGCAAATTCTTAAACCAGGTGGCACGCTGCTTACTTATTCTTGTTCTGGCTTAATGACATCCGATCTATTCCAGAAAATCATCGCTGATGCGGCACTGGATTCAGGCCGCCAAGTGAAGTTTGTAGAGCGCTTTGAGCAAGCCGCTGATCACCCAACAGACAGTGCTTACCCAGAGGGTTTCTACCTAAAAGGCTTTGCTTGTAAGGTGCTGTAAACGAAAACTTTACATAAAAAAACGCCACTCATAACGAGTGGCGTTTTTTATAAGTGAAGAAAGTTGGGTATAACACCCAACTTTACATCTACTCTGTTTTCAATGTATTTAAACTATCGATGAGACCAGAAGTTACATCGGAAGCTGATACGCCAGAGAAATCGATCGATAAAGACGATTCACCTTTAGTGATGGTCACTTCGGTATCCCCATTATCTTGATTAAACTCAATCGCATATTCTCCAACAGTCACTTCGCTCGGTTGCAGCTCCAATATACGTAGTAAATTGTCTAAATCATCACTTTCCATGTCCACAAACATATCGGTGAAATCAAGTGAGTCGGTTGCCGCGTCATAATCAACAACTCGATCGGTTGATCCATCTAAATCATTATCCAACCATTTGAATGTATCTTCACCTTCCCCACCCGTTAAGATGTCATTACCTAAACCACCAATAAGAATATCGCTACCACCTTGCCCGTAGAGGATGTCATCTCCTAATCCACCGTCAAGAATATCACCTTGCCCGCGTACAGCGTTAGATTCATCTATTGATTCATCAAACAACTTATAGGTATCACGGTTCTCCGTTACAAACAGGTGAAGTTCCTCGTTTGTTGGTTCAATGCCATTCTTTAAGGTCAAAAATTGAATCAGACCGTCAACACCACCTTTCGGTTGCTCTGCATAACCAATTTCATTCCATGGTAAGTGCTCGGAATTAATTGAATCACCAAACACAATATCATCACCTTTACCAGCCACAATATGGTCGCTATCCATATCACGTTGTATAACCTGAGAAACTTCGCCCTCTAGCGCGGCAAGCAACTCATCGCTTGTTTCTACAACGTCGACTTGACCAAGTGGAACTTGCACTTCCGTAAAGATGTTGATTTCGGCCTCTAAGGAAATTCTATCGCTATGATCATTGGTAACATTATCAAGAACCATCACGATACGATAAGTCCCATCCGTATCTAAAGTGATGTTTGCTTCATTCCAATTGTTAATAGGTCCATGGACAACGCTCCACGTATCACCGTCCCCTTTTTTCTCAATACTCCAATTGAACTTGTCTTCATCACCTAGGCCACTTTCTTCATCAAAATCGAGATTGATATGAGCAAGTTGGTCGTCCTGTAAAGTGAACTCCCCCCCGTTCACAGACTGTGGTTCCGTATGTCCTATAGCTTCAACTTTGAAGTCTTGCTCAATCGTAGTGACTGGTTTTGAGATAGTAGCAAATTCTGATGTGACAACTTCGGTGTTATCAAACATGCGTAAGGTATCGGTTTTGTCACTATTGGTGCCAATGCCAATCGCTTTTACTTTACTGATAGAAGTCAGTTCATCATAAGCTTCGAGTGCTTTGTAAAGATCAAGAGGATTCGTTTTGCCATGGCTTCCAGTCACATCTCCAATATAAGTTGTCGGCTTACCATCAGAAACCAACAGTGTAACGTTCTCTACGTCCGAATTAGATTGTGAAACGCTGTCTAACCAGTCTTTTGCAGCAACAAACGCTGCTTCATAGTTAGTTGCGCCATCGGCTTCGAGATCGTTAATCGCAGACTCCAACGCGTCCCAATTGTTATCCTGAATATCATTAACTGATACAGGAATGCTCGAAGAGAATGCAAATCCAATCAACGAAATATTGATCGTGCCTTTATGCGTATCGAGATCTTCTACAAAATTCTTTAGCGCCGACTTCATCATATCCAGACGCGATGTTCCTTTGAACGAAGAATCCATGCTGCCTGACACATCGGCCAGTATCGCAATGTTATAGTCTTGAGCAGGCGTAATGAGCGTCTCAGTGCCTCCCATGTCACCTACAATAACATCATCTGCACTATCCCCCTGAAGCAGTTCCTCTGGTGAACCATCAACAATAAACTGCTCTTGCGCGAGCGTTGTAGATGATGAATCTGAACTTGAAACTAGCGAACCATCAGCATCTTGCGATGCCGCCGATGCAGTGACGGTAAAGTCCAACTCGCCTGTATAGTCAGTCGGTACTTTTAACTCCGCGTTCGAAATAGTTGTGCTAAATTGATTTCCAGTATTTAGTTCAACTGGCACATTGAATGTTTGAATACCGTCGATAATAGGTAGGTTTGGCTCTACACGCACGCCATCAACATAAAGGTCAATACCCTCTGGAATACCAGTAATCTCAACCAGATCATCGACAAGCACTTCAGAACCATCGTTATCTGGTAGCGTAACCTCGACGGATAATGGGATCGACGTTTCCGTAAGCACTTCAAACGTACCGTTTTCGTTATCAAGTTTTACAACACCATCACTGAATATGATTTGTTCGATGTAGTAGAGCGTGTCTCCTCTATCTTCATAGTCAGTATTTGGCCCTTTCGTTTCAATATGGTTGTTGTCTATAACTTGGAAGCAACCGCCACCATTTTTGTCAATCCAATTAATATCGAAGTCTTCTATCGAGCCCTCATAAATGACCGTATCAATAGCACGAATCGTTTCACCGTTCTCATCTTCACCTAAGATATCGTTAGTAGAATCGATAGGGTCATATGATTCCGTTGCTGCACCTTTGAATGTGTCGTTTAAACCTCCGCCAACAAATACATCTGAACCTTTGTAATTACCTGTATAGTGCACTTGCATTGCAACATCAGGTGTACCTGGCGCGCCTGGATACGTATCTTTCGCTACATACAAATCACTAGAGTCTTCGGTGTTGAGATCATGGTCATGCGTCTTCTGGTAGAGTTCCCCATCAACACCCAAAAGATCGCCTTTTCTGTATAAATCAAGAATGCTGTCTTTGTCTGTAGAGAAACCTGGCTGTTGGTTGACGGTTTGAACATCCCCAAGCGTTACACTAATGCTTGGCCCATCTGCGACAGGAGTGATATCAACAGTCAATGTGTGCTCTTCTGATGTGCCATTTTCACTGACGGCTTTAAATTTAATCTCTGCGTAATCGTTCGCTTTGTTTCCGACGTCATCCAAGTTGAAATCTTCTGAGCCGGACTCATTCTCTTCTGGCTTAAATCCTATCAAACCAGACTCAAGTTGCTCAGATGTGATCGTATCGGTGTTCAGTTCTACCCAGTTTGGGGTTTGCTCCGTACCCTTATTCACAACCAACTGTCCATCCAATGGCAATCCGGTAATGACAATTGAACTGCCTGGCTCTGCACCAAAATTATCAAGCGATAGTAGAAGCACCGTGTCTTCTATTCCCGATATCTCTTTGCTTGAAGCTGCAGTAGACTCATCATTATCGAAAATCACGCCTGTGCTTTCTTTTCCACCTACTGAAATCGTGTAATTCTCAGACGACTCATCCAGTATGTCATCAACGGTCGGAACGATAATTTCAAACGATTCAACGCCAGGAGGGACGAACAATAAGCCTGTGTTGGCGTTATAGGTAACCCCGTTGGTAAATTGCAATTCTCCCAACGTCACATCAGCACTTGAAGCCGCATCTAATTCACCTGCGTTGATTCCAAAATCCACTTCTAGTTGCTGACCAAGCTGTGACTCAGCGGATAGATTTACCACAAAAGTGAGAGACTCTCCCTCTTCAACCTCAGTTCCTAAAGTGTTAATACTACTTACTGAGACTAAATCGACATCAGGGTTTACAATTACATTAATTGTTGCCGTATCGCTTGCTCCATTACCATCGGTAATCGTGTAAGTAAACGAGGTTTCGCCATGGAAGCTGTCCACAAAATCAAATACAACTTCATCACCCTCTACACGAACGTTGTGCTCACCGAACTCGTTAAATGCAGTGATAGTTAGAGCGTCACCATCTATATCGACATCATTGGCTAGAATTTCTGAAATCGGGATACGAATCTCACCCTCACTCTGATTAACCGCGTACGCCCCCGTTCCTGTGGCCTCGAAACCCGTTAAGAAATAATCAGAAGAGTCATTATCAGAACCTTCAAATTTGTCAGGGTGTGAAGTGAACTCAGTCGCTTCAAAAACAATCGAGTCGAATGCAACGCTTTCTAAATCAACAGAGAATTGACCATCTTTTCCAGACTCTAAACTAAACACGCCACTTTGGACTGGCTTACCGTCTAAGTATGCTGTCCACATACCCTGCTCATGATTTTCAGTGCCGCCCTCGTTCGCATATAGACTCGCAACGGCAAATGAAAAACTCGTCGCTGGTTTAGGCAATGTAATTTCGAGCTTCTCTGACTGCCCGGTCTCACGGTCATATTGAAGTTGTTCGCCTGGCCCAGTGCTAATATCGCCATTAACACCAAGTTTATGACCATCCGTTGTCTCAATATCACGCTCTATATCTTCGCTACGATCACCTAAGTGACCAATAAAGGCTTTTATCTCGACACCATCAACCTGCCAGTTTTGATTGTCAGCGAAAGAGCCGAGTTGAACGGTGTATGCTTGTGGGTCATCAACTGCATCTGGGGCATTATTTATAGTAACGGTAGATTCGTCACTGTAATTACCATGAGAATCGACTGCTCGATAGTCAAATGAATCATCAGAACGCGTATCGATATAACGTAGTTCCCAGTTGCCATGGCCCTCTGTCGATAATTCAACAGACTCAATCATCGCCCCATTAGGTAGATCGAACTGTTCAGATGGAATCACGATTTCATGGAATAAGTCGGAATTTCCTTTGGTTTCTTTTTGATACTCGAAAGGTGTCGTTTGACGATTTCCATTGGCATCAAGCCATGTCACATCAATCGTAACTTTTGATTCGTTACTAGAACCGTTATTGAGTCGATCATCTAAACCTTTTTCAAAATAACCGCCTAAACCATCTAGCCCAAGGGTGATGCTGTCTGAAGGGCGACTTTCAAAATCAATGGTAATTGATTCACGTTCTTCAATGCCGTTTCCTTTGCCGACGCCCACACCATAGCCAACATGATTCGCATTGGAATTATATTGGATCAGATCGTCGTTTCCTTGACCCTCTTTATTAGCAGTAATAGTGATGACGTCCCCATCTGCCAGAGTCAATTTACGTACGGACGGATCATCCGTCGCTTCACCCCAGTTGTAGAAATCTGTTTTCGAAGGTGAGTCGTCATCGACATCTTGTTCATCTCTAACACCAAGTAGGAAACCTTCTGCGTGTTCATCACGGGTGTATTCAATCAGATTTGGATTTTCAAATACCGTACCCTCTTGCAGAACATTTCCTTGATCATCAAACACGGCTAGATCATCTACGGTAATCTCAACACCATCATAAGTCAGTGTTCCATTATCTGGTAATTCGGTAATGACAACGCCAACTTGCGTGTCTGGTTGCGAGTCATCAAACTCGTCAGAGATATGGTCTGAGCCATCCCCTTCAATAGACCCTTTTCCATCATCAAAAATGACTTTTGACGAACCAGACTCACCGATGTTGATAGAGAAGTCTTCAGAGTTAGGTTTATCGTCTTCATAATCTTGGATATTAGCCTCGCCAGTTGCGGAGCCATTTGAGGTCACACCGTTAGATTCAGTCACCACCAACCCGAAGGTTTCATCACCCTCATACACTTTGTCTTGGGTGGTCGGGATGGTCACGGTAATGTCCGTCACGCCCGCTGGGATCGTCACGTTACCGTTGCTGTCTACGGTTAAGGTTTGAGTTTGCTCGTTGCTATCCAAATACGTCACGACCATGTCGCCGATGTCACCCGCTTCTGCGGTGTAACCGTCTGTCGTCGGCGCTAGGTTCACCACCACTGGCGCTTCGGTTTCATTCGAGAGCGACACCGTGAACACGGCATTATCGCCTTCGTTAACGTTATCCTTACCCGTCACCGACAGCGCTGGTTTGTCATCATCAGGGCCCATTGGACCATCAGGATCCACACTGCCATCATCAACAATGTTTGTTGAAGCACTGTCAGACTTATTGCTCGTAACACCATTTACGTCCGTAACAATAAGTTCAAATTGTTCCGAACCCTCATAGATACTGTCATCAGTTGTACCGACCTCGACAAAAATTTCGGTTACAAATGGCGGAACTGTAACTTTTCCATCTATTACTGTCAGCGCGATTTCCTTATCATCAGCATCTATATAAAATGCAGTAATGCTACCACTCAGATCATCAATCTCGGCAGTGTTCTCATCACCAGATACTGACGTCACGAGTGACAATACGGTTTCTTGCGAAGATGGATTCGACAATGAAATGCTAAACGTCGCATCTGAGCTTTCCGATACATCTCCTTTTGAGGAAACAGATAACTCAGCCACGTCTGTGTTTTTAATAGTGCCAGTGCCGTCGACACCACCAACTTCTATTGAATAACTTTCATCTAATTCATGTACACCATCTTTTACCGTTGGTACTAAAACAGTAAAGTCTTTCACTCCTACCGGAATGATAATCTTATCGGTTGCTTCATCGTACGTAACGCCATTGGTAAACACCAACTCAGACAGATCTACATCATTTTCATCAGCTGTATCAACAGACAAACCAAAATCGATATCAAGGTGAGTTTCTTTTAGTGCACTAGCATCTAGAGTGACTTTAAACGCTAGATCTTCACCTTCCATCACCTCATTCGATAGCAGTTCAACCGACTCTACAACCGCAGGGGTTGGGGCTGGGTTGACAATAACATTCACTGTCGCGCTATCGTACCCGCCTTTGTCATCGGTGATCTCGTATTGGAAGTTTGTCGAACCAACGAAGTCTTCATCTAGATCGAAGTAAACTACGCCATCTTTGATGTACGCCTCACCTTCCGTTTCACCATACACATAGGTGATTCGGATACTATCACCGTCAATATCAGAATCGTTTGCCAGTAGTTCTGAAACTGGGATTTCTAGTACACCACCTTGATTGACTGCATAGGCACCTTCACTTGAAGCTTGGAAGCCTGTCACAAAGTAATCAGAGGAATCGCTGCCTTTTGCTGGGACATCAACAAAATCGGTCGCTTCAAAGACAATCTTATCGAAGGCGATTGGGGTCCCATCTTCATTGGTTAATTCAACCTTATATTCGCCTCTGTGGTTTCCATCATTGGCCACAAAGGTATCACTCGCCACCGCTACGCCGTTTAGGTAAGCCACCCATTTACCTTGCTCGTGGTTTCCTGCACTGTCCCCCTCATCTTTATATAAATTTGAAACTGTAAAGCTGAACTCTGTAGCAGGTTTATCAAGGTCAATAATAAATTGCTCTGACTCCCCCGTTTCACGATTAAATTGGATTTGCTCGGCATCACCACCATTTTCGTGACCAGACACGCCGCGTTTATCACCATCTTCGGTAATATCTCTTTTTTCGCCGCCGTAACTAGCACTAATTTGAGCATCTTCGGATCTCCAAGAACCCTCATTGAATGAGCCAAGCTTAACCTCAAAGCGAACAGGATCGTTAACCGCATCTGGCGCGTCATTGACTGGTGTTACGGTCACTTTCACGTTCGCGCTGTCTACATCACCGTCCGCGTCTTTCACCTGATAACCAAAGTTGATCTCACCATTAAAGT
>NZ_CAJIMW020000663.1:0-61799 GCF_905175395.2 Vibrio sp. B1REV9
TACTGCTTTCCGTTAAGAAAAGAAATATCTAATTGGATTATCATCAACGAGTGCCCACACAGATTGATAGGTCTATATTTTTAAAGAGCACACTCTGAAGTTCTCTTCAAAGTGGACGGCCATTTTAGCGAGATAACTTATCGTGTCAAACACTTTTTTAAGTTATTTCTCTGTGAGTTACTTCCTAACTCACTGACCTTGTTATCTCGGCTTCGCTTTGTTTGCTTTCCCGTGACAACGGAGGCGCATTATAGGGAGTTCGTTTAGGAACACAACCCTATTTTTCAAAAAAACTTATCTTTTTAGTTTGTTCGTATAGAAAACAATCAAAACCCGATAAAAGCGCATCAAAAAGGGGCTACCGCCCCCTAAACCTTGAACTTCGTCTCACTTTTCAGTGCATTGATACAATTACTGGTGAGCAATGATTTGGTCATTGTTCACAATCAACTGTACTTTCTTGTCTGGCAAGATTTGGCCAGCCAAGATTGATTTCGCTAATGGGTTCTCAACATTCTGTTGAATTGCACGTTTTAAAGGTCGCGCACCATACACGGGATCGAAACCAACTTGAGCAATCAAATCGAGTGCTTTCTCGGACACCTCTAACTGATAACCTTTTTCTTCTAGGCGTTTCGCTAGACGCTCTAGCTGAATAGAAGCAATCGACTTAATGTGCTCTTGGCCAAGAGGATGGAAGACCACGCTTTCATCAACACGATTTAAAAACTCTGGGCGGAAGTGTTTACTGACCACGTCCATCACTTCATTCTTAATACCTTGGTAATCCAGAGTAGCAAAGTTCTCTTGGATGCGAGCTGAACCTAAGTTCGATGTCATGATCACTACAGTATTACGGAAATCAACCGTTCTGCCCTGACCATCTGTTAGCCGACCATCATCCAATACTTGCAGCAGAATATTGAACACATCTGGATGTGCCTTCTCTACTTCATCTAATAGGATGACAGAATAAGGTTTACGGCGAACGGCTTCTGTTAAATAGCCACCTTCTTCATAGCCAACATACCCCGGAGGCGCACCAACCAATCTCGCCACAGAGTGTTTCTCCATGAACTCGGACATATCGATACGTACCATGGCATCTTCACTATCAAACATGAAGCTAGCGAGTGTCTTACATAGTTCAGTTTTACCCACGCCTGTTGGACCTAAGAATAAGAAGGAGCCAATCGGTTTGTTAGGATCGGATAAGCCAGCTCGACTACGACGAATTGCGTTAGACACCACTTCAACCGCTTCTGCCTGACCAATCACACGTTTGTGCAGCACCTCTTCCATGCGAAGCAGTTTTTCTTTTTCTGCTTCGAGCATTTTAGAGACGGGAATACCCGTTTGCTTAGAGAGTACTTCTGCAATCTCGTTGTCAGTAACCTTATTACGCAGTAGCGTCATCTCTTGCATTTCAGCTTGAGTAGCAAGATCGAGCTGTTTTTCAAGTTCAGGAATACGGCCATATTGCAGCTCCGACATGCGGTTTAGATCACCGGCTCGGCGTGCAAAATCCATATCCATTCGGGCTTGCTCTAACTCACTTTTAATATGTTGAGTGCCAGATAGTGCTGCTTTTTCAGCATTCCACACTTCTTCCAGCTCTGCATATTCACGTTCTTTCTCGTTCAACTCGTCGTTAAGCACGTCTAAGCGTTTTTCACTTGCTTCATCATGCTCGTTGCTCAGCGCTTGCTGCTCGATCTTAAGTTGGATGATTTTACGTTCGAGTTTGTCTAAAGACTCTGGCTTGGAGTCGATCTGTAGACGAATGCTAGAGGCTGCTTCATCAATAAGGTCGATCGCTTTATCGGGTAACTGGCGATCCGAAACATAACGATGCGACAAACTTGCGGCAGCAACGATCGCAGGATCGGTAATCTCTACATGATGGTGAAGCTCATAGCGCTCTTTCAAACCACGCAGAATGGCAATCGTGTCTTCTACTGTTGGTTCATCCACCAGCACTTTTTGGAAACGACGCTCAAGTGCGGCGTCTTTCTCTATATATTGACGGTATTCATCTAAGGTTGTTGCACCCACACAGTGAAGCTCACCACGAGCTAGTGCAGGTTTTAGCATGTTACCTGCATCCATAGAGCCCTCGCCCTTACCAGCACCAACCATGGTATGAAGCTCGTCGATAAACAGAATGACGTTACCTTCTTCTTTAGCGAGTTCATTCAATACCGATTTCAAACGCTCTTCAAACTCACCACGATACTTAGCTCCGGCAACAAGTGCCCCCATATCTAATGACAACACACGGCGACCACGCAGCCCCTCGGGAACTTCATTGTTGATAATGCGCTGAGCCAACCCCTCGACGATAGCGGTTTTACCCACACCTGGTTCACCAATGATCACAGGGTTGTTTTTCGTGCGGCGTTGCAACACTTGAATAGTACGACGGATTTCATCATCACGGCCGATTACCGGATCCAACTTCCCCTGCTCTGCGCGTTCGGTAAGGTCTATGGTGAATTTTTCCAATGCTTGGCGTAGCTCTTCTGCATTCGGGTCATTGACCTTTTGACCACCTCTGATCTTTTCGATCGCTTGGCTGACTTTTTGCTCGCTCAAGCCCATCTCTTTTAACAACTGACCAAGTGGGCCGCGATCTTCTAGTGCAGCCAGCAAAAAGACTTCAGACGAGATGTAGGAGTCCTGACGCTTTTGAGCTACTTTGTCACATAAATTGAAAAGTGTCCCCATAGAGCTAGACAACTGAACATCACCACCGATACCACTGACTTTAGGCAGTCGGTCTAGCATTTCGCTTAACTTAGAGCGTAAATGAGTCACGTCGACGTCTAACATCGTTAGCAGTGGACGAATTGGGCTACCGTTCTGATCAAGCAGTGCCACCATTAGGTGCACGGGTTCGATATATTGATGATCGCGCCCTAACGCTAGTGACTGAGCATCAGAGATAGCGATTTGAAACTTACTTGTAAATCTATCAAGACGCATATCTTCTTTCCTAACCTCAACTGGAGAAAATTCTTTTGACACTTAGAAAGATGGATACACAACGGAGGAATTTCAAGGGGAGAATAAATAAAGATAGCTTTGCAAAAATGACGCTATTCATCTCTGCCATTTTGCGGTGTAGTTAGTCTTCGATCCAAATAAAAGTCGCTTGTCGACCTGTCACCCCATCTCGACGATATGAGTAAAAGTCTTCTCTGTTTTGGAAAGTGCATAATCCGGAATCAAATACTTGAGTGACACCAGCTTTGTTAAGACGTTGAGTTGCAAGCTTAGACATATCAGCTAACCACTTACTTTCAACACCGCGGCTAGTGAATGCCTGATGAGCCTGAGAGTCGACATCCACAAAAGCTTGCAAAACATCCTCGCCAACTTCGAATGCGTACGGCCCAATTGCTGGACCAAGCCAAGCCATAACGTTACCTGAAAATAGATCTAACGCATTTTCTACAATACCATTTGCTAAACCTCGCCAACCTGCATGCACTGCCGCCACTTGAGTACCTTGAACGTTCGTCAGTAGCACTGGCAAGCAATCTGCTGTCATTGCAGAACACACCACATAACTTGACGAAGTGAACACCCCGTCAGCATCAAGTACTCGTTGAGTTGGAGCGTTCACTTGAGCAACAACAGTAGAATGGGTTTGGTTTAACCAAATTGGCGCAGTAGGCATATTAGCCTGTTGCACCAACCCGTCTCGGTTCTTTTCAACGATAGACAGATCATCCCCAACATGTGCACCAAGGTTTAACCCTTTATAAGGGCCACTCGAAAAACCTCCTACTCTTGTAGAGGAGAAGGCTTTTACGTGTTTCGGTGCAGACCAGTTAGGAACAATCGCTTTCATATTAGAACTCGTCAGGCAGACCGTATTCTTCTGTATCTTTACGCAATGCTTCTGTCATGATGACCATATCATCTGGAACTGGAGCGTGGAACTCTAGCTGCTCACCAGTAATTGGATGTTCAAAACGCAACATTACCGCGTGTAGAGCTTGACGATCAAAACCACGGATCATCGCCGTCAACTCTTCAGAAGCACCGGTAGGGATACGAGCGCGACCACCATATGCCGTATCACCTAGCAGCGGATGCTGTAGGTAAGACATGTGCACACGGATTTGGTGCGTACGACCCGTTTCGAGACGTAGACGAATACGCGTATGCTCACGGAAATGCTCCGCAACACGGTAATGCGTCACTGCTTCTTTCCCCATAGGGCTTACTGCCATCAAAGTACGTTTAGTAGAGTGACGACCAATAGGTTGCGCCACCTTACCACCCGCAGTCATACGACCGATCGCAATCGCTTCGTACTCACGCGTAATGTTACGCTTTTGCAACGCACGTACTAAACGAGTTTGAGCTGGTACTGTTTTCGCAACCACCATTAAACCGGTGGTGTCCTTATCCAAACGGTGTACGATACCTGCACGAGGCACTTCTGCAATGTCTGGGTAATGGTGCAATAATGCGTTAAGTACCGTACCGTCTGGCGTGCCTGCACCAGGGTGTACAACAAAATCACGAGGTTTATTGATGACGATGATGTCTTCATCTTCGTACACGATATCAAGAGGAATATCTTGCGCTTCCCAGCGCTGCTCATCTTCTAACTCGGCTTGCAAGGTAATTTCCTCGCCACCCATTACTTTGGTGCGAGGTTTAGTGACAATTTCACCATTCACTTGTACTTTCCCATCAAGCAACCATTCTTTCAGGCGCGAGCGAGAGAAGTCAGCGAATAATTCGGCGATAGCTTGGTCTAAACGTTGACCTAACTGGCTATCTTTTACTGTGTTGGTTAAAACAATCTGCTGAGCCATATCGAACTTTTTTAAAAACTGTGAGACTAATGCTCACGACTGTGGAAAAATAGACTATTACATCATTGTATCTGTTACTGGAAAGAAAGTAACGGCAGCTTAAGAAATATTTAGATTCAAGGAACAGACTCCTGATATGAAACGTCAGACTTTAATAGGCCTTTTAGCGGTATCCTTTCTGTTTGGTTGTGCAAGCAAAGAAGAAATCGTTCCTGATGTGCCACCATCTGAACTCTATGCAGATGCGCAAACTTCTCTGCAAAGCGGTAACTGGCTATCTGCCATTGAACAGTTGGAAGCACTAGACTCTCGCTACCCATTTGGTGCCTACTCTGAACAGGTACAACTTGATCTTATTTACGCGTACTACAAAAACGATGATCTTGCGTTAGGTTTAGCCACCATCTCTCGTTTTATGCGTTTAAACCCAACGCATTCTAAAATGGACTGGGTATTGTATATGCGCGGTTTAACCCACATGGCACAAGATCGCAATTTCATGCACGATCTATTCAGTGTCGATCGTAGTGACCGAGACCCTGAACCGGTAAAAAAAGCATTTGATGACTTCAAAAAGCTACTTGAGCGCTACCCGAATAGTCCATATGCAGAAGATTCACAAAAACGTATGGTGGCTTTGAAAAACCGTTTAGCAGAATACGACCTTGCAACCGCAGACTTTTACCTGCGTCGCGAAGCATGGATTGCTGCAATAAACCGCACGCAAGAGCTTCAAAAGGCATACCCTAATACTGAAGCCGCTCGCAAGTCTCTAAAAATCCAACTTGAAGCTTATAAACAACTTAAGCTCGATGATGCCATTGCTCACACAGAAGAGCTCATCAAGTTAAACCCTGTAAAATAAGCCTTACCGCCGCAGCTCAAACTGCGGCGGTTTCATTTTGTCTCCGCATTCAATTCCCCCGATAACTTGATGGTTTTTAAAGCACTACTTATGCTTAAAGTTCTCATTCACCGCCAACATGGACGTGAGCGTGGCACTATCAAAGTTATGGGTAAGTCTGATACTTCTCCTCTCCGCAACGGCTTTTTCATTAGAGCTGTCTCCTTTGAGACAACCGCCATACACCGGCGATCTCGATGTCATTAAAGAAAAAAATGTATTGCGGGTGTTAGTCTCTGCCGATTTAGGTTTTTATTATATTGAGGGTGGTGAACCAAAAGGCATTGGTGCCGAACTCTTAGCTCATTTTGAAAAAGAGTTACGCAAGATAAAGCCAAAACTCAACGTTCAAATTATCCCTGTATCAAGAGATGAATTACTTCCGTCATTGGAACAAGGTTTAGGGGATCTTGTCGTTGCAAATCTAACCATAACAAATGCACGTAAAGATAAAGTCGATTTTAGTGACCCTATTATGACGGGTATTGATGAATGGATCATCACGAATAAAGCAACTCCTGTCATGACTAATATAGACCAACTCAGTGGGAAAGAAATTTGGTTACGTGCCAGCTCCAGTTACTTCGAGAGTATTCAGGCTTTAAATAAGAAGCTCAACAAAAAGGGGTTAGCGCCTGTTGTTGTTCATTTCATCGAAGAAACACTCCAAGACTATGAGCTTGTCGGAATGCTCAATAATGGCTACGTAAAAGCCATCGTTCTCGACAGTCACAAAGCAAAGCTATGGATGAACGTCATGAATGACATACGTGCCCAAACAAAAATCCCGATCCGTACCGGAGGCAAAATTGCATGGGCAATGCGTCACGATAGCCCAGAGCTAATGAAAATAGTGAACAAATTCATTCGAACGTCTAAATCTGGCACGCTACTTGGCAACGTCATTTACGGTAAGTACATCAGCAACACAAACTGGCTCAATAAAGCGCTTAACCCTAAAAAAATCGCCCAGCTTGAAAAGCTCTCTTCACTATTCTCTCGCTATGCCGACAAATATGATTTTGATTATTTAATGGTTGCGGCGGTTGCTTATCAAGAATCAGGATTTGATAACAGTCTTGTTTCAAGTCGAGGTGCTGTGGGGGTCATGCAGATTCTGCCGAGCACTGCCAGTGATCCTAACGTCAATATAAAAAAATGTTCGTAACTTAGAAAATAATGTCCATGCAGGTGTGAAATACATGGCTTTTCTACGTCGATATTATTTTAGCGATGACGCCATCACTAAGCAGAACAAAATGTACTTTACGCTTGCGGCATACAACGCGGGGCCGGGTAATGTCGAAAGGATGCGTAAGCGCGCCGCGCAACGAGGGTATGATCCCAACATATGGTTTCACAATGTAGAAGTAGTCATGCGAAGTGGCTTAGGTGAAACAGTGAGGTACGTAACTAACGTAAATCGATATTACGTGATCTACAAACAGCTTGAGAGCCTAGATTTGGCTAAAAGCTTGGATAACGTACTGCTCGTACCTGACGATCCTGTTTTTATGACACCGTTGCGCAGGATTAGTCAAACGCCAAATACAAAAACATCGCTCTCTAATTGAGCGGCATCAAAAATGCTAATTTTCACAGAGACTTGGTTTCAAAGAAAATCTGTTTCAAAGAGAATGTGTTTCAAAGGGACTGAACTTCAAAAAACTATGCTTTGATATTAGCAGCCTTGGTATTAGCAACTACCCGAACAGATCGAGATGTGCATCACATTTTTATACTGGTCATTTTTTAACTAACGAAAATAACAGGTCGTATAAAGTCCCTAAAAACGGGGGAGTTTTCAGCTAAGTACTCTACTCAATGTAATGATTCTGCACTCGATAACAAGTACTTTTCACATTAATCACAATAGTTCTTGAGTGAGATCACATTCATTTTTTAACTCAAAAAATCAAACCAAAATAGTGATGCAGATCACATTATTTTCCTCTCAGAGCGGTAATCTGAATTCAACCCATGAGGGATGAAACAGAGGAAAATATTTATGACAATGAACATTACTGGTAAAAACATCGAAATCACCTCTGCAATCCGCGCTCATATTGAGAGCAAATTTAAAAAGCTGGAGAAATGGCAAGTCGACATCATCGGATGCCAAGCAACATTCAGTGAGGAACCAAATAAACAGAAGAAATTCGAAGCGGTTATTAAAGTACCTAAAGGACAACTAATCGCCTCAGCGACTCATGAAGACCTTTACGCAGCGATCAACGAAGTGGAGCAAAAATTAGAACGACAGCTAAACAAGCTAACCCACAAACCTGAAGCTCGCCGCGCAAGCAAACCTGAGCTAGTGGAAGAAGAAGAGTAAACTGACCAGATTGAGGAAATAGCGCCGAAAGGCGCTATTTTTTTGCTTGACGCTCTTCATCGGCTTGCTTATTGTGTTTAAACACTCACAAACTAAGCACTATTTATGCTATCAACCAACCTGTTTATTTTTGACTTCTTTTTCCTCCCATAGTTGGAGGGGCGAACTCGTTTGTGAAAGAAAAGTCAAAAACAAACAGAAAGCCTCCCGAAATGGGGGGCTTTTTTATAAGGAAAGAATTGATGACTGACCAACCTATTTCCCTAGAAGAAATTCGTTTACGTTTGAATGAACTTGATGACCAACTTCTTAGCTTATTATCAGAACGCCGCAAGCTCAGTATTGAGGTCGCCAAAAGCAAAGTTCAAACATCAAAACCGGTTCGTGATGCTGTTCGTGAACAGCAGCTTCTAGTAAAACTGATCACCAATGGCCGTGATAAATACGAACTCGACGCACAGTACATCACCAAACTTTTCCATACGATTATTGAAGATTCCGTTCTTCTACAACAAAGCTACTTACAAAACCTTGTTAATCCTCAGCAAAGTCGAAAGCCATTAGCTCGTGTCGCTTTCCTAGGGGCAAAAGGCTCATATTCTCATCTCGCAAGCCGTGAATATTTCAGTCGTAAAAACACCGAACTGATTGAACTCAACTGTGACCACTTCAAAGAAGTCACCCAAACGGTGGAGTCGGGTCATGCCGACTACGGCGTTCTGCCAATTGAAAACACCAGCTCAGGCTCTATCAATGAAGTCTACGACCTACTACAGCACACTACGCTATACATCGTTGGTGAGTTGACTCAACCAATCGAGCACTGCCTCGTGGCAACCAAAGACATTCGGCTTGAGAACATCAAAACGCTTTACTCACACCCTCAACCCCACCAGCAATGCAGCGAGTTTTTAAGCCGCATGAAAGGAGTGAAGCTCGAGTCTTGCGCAAGTACTGCAGATGCGATGCAAAAAGTCCAAGAATTGAATCGAGATGATGTTGCAGCCATTGGAAATGCGTCTAGTGGTAAGCTTTATGGACTACAAGCCATACAAGGTAACATTGCAAACCAGACCGAAAACCATACGCGTTTTATCGTGGTTGCCCGTAAACCGGTAGAAGTGTCAACGCAAATTCCAGCCAAGACGACACTTATCATGTCGACTTCGCAAGAGGCAGGCTCGTTGGTTCAAACACTATTAGTGCTTCAGCGCTACGGCATCAACATGACCAAGCTAGAATCACGTCCAATCATGGGTAACCCATGGGAGGAAATGTTCTATGTGGATCTCGAATCACACCTCGGTTCTACTGAAATGCAGCACGTTTTAGATGAGTTAACCAAGATCACTAAGCACTTGAAAGTATTGGGTTGTTACCCTAGTGAAAACATCAAACCAACCCAAGTAAAACTGAGTTAATTTACGGTGGTCGGTAAAAAGGACAAGCTAAGCAAAAAGAACATAGTAGGTAAAAAGATCATGGCAACCCAAAAAGTCGTAATTGCTTCCTTAAACCCTGCAAAAATCAAAGCGGTAGAAAGTGCTTTTCAAAGCGCTTTTCCAGAGCAAAGCTTTGAGTTTGTTGGTGTCAGTGTACCTAGTGAAGTCGCCGATCAGCCGATGTCGAATGAGGACACTCACCTTGGCGCATTGAATCGAGTTCGCAATGCCAAAGCTAAAATGCCAAATGCTGACTTCTATGTAGGCTTGGAAGCTGGGATTGAGGAAAACGTTACTTTTGCTTGGATGGTGATAGAGTCTGAAACTCATCGCGGAGAATCTCGATCTGCAAGCCTGATGTTGCCACCAGAAGTACTACAGAAGCTTAAGCATGCCAATGAACTTGGGGATGTGATGGATGAGGTATTTGGCACCGACAACATCAAACAAAAAGGTGGGGCGATTAGCCTGCTGACTCAAAACCAACTGACGCGCAGTTCGGTGTATCATCAAGCTTTGATTTTAGCGTTGATTCCATTTACGAACCCAGAGCACTTCCCTACCAACCTGTAACGAAACTAAAAAGAAAGTATTAAAAAGGGCGGAAAACTCCGCCCTTTCTGCTGTCTGTAACTCAGAAAGTTCGACTCAAAAATTATTGAGCGCCCTGCTCTAATAATGTCTTGAGTTTGTCTTTGTCGTCATCGGACTTCGACTTTAACTCATTCGAACCACGAGTGATGGTAGCAATCCCCACTCCAAGCATTTGACTGATTTGACGCTGAGAAAGCTCACCCTTTAGCAATTCACTAAGAATATTCACGCGTGCAATTAATGATTCTCTTTCATCCGGCGTCATTAGCATGGTCAACAACATCTCATGCTGATGATCGTTGGCACTAGAACGGATTAATTCGACAATCTGTTGCCAGTCTTTGTACTCTGGTTCGTGTGACATCAAGTTACCTCTTTCAATACTTGGTATTGATCTCTTGTTGGGTCAGAAACGAACCATCGACGCCCAAAAGATCACGGTAGTAGGTTTCAAACATCAAAATGTTTTGTACATAACCCCGCGTCTCTTTAAATGGAATGGCCTCAATAAAGGAATAAGCATCCACTTTTCCTTGCGTTCGCTCTCGCCATGTTTTTACTCTGTTTGGTCCTGCATTATAAGCAGCAAGCGCAAAAATACGATTATTATCGTAATCTTCCATCAAACCTTGCAGATAGTGACTTCCAATTTCTATGTTCTTACCCACATTATAGAGTTCTTCGGTACCTTGATATTTCAGCTTGTATTTACGCGCAGTATATTTCGCCGTTGCAGGCATGATTTGCATAAGGCCTCTCGCCCCTACGGGTGAACGCGCTTCTGAATCTAACGCACTTTCTTGTCTTGCTAACGACATCATCGTGATTGGATCAATATCATGTTTCTCCGCATAGAAGTTAAACCACCAACGGTGCGCTATTGGGAATCGCAGTGGAATATTGTCCCACATTTTAGCTTGAATACTCGCCGTTACCGTCAGATTGTGCCAACGCTTTGAAGAAGCATAAGCGGCCAACATAGCTTTTTCTTCTTTTGACACGCGTCTTAGTAAATGCGCCCACTCACTTTTAGCTGCGGCAATTTTGTCCGTTTCGATCAACTCCTCAATACGTCCTAACGACCGTTGATAGGGTTGGATAACGTTCTTATCTAACTTAAGAGTACTGGATGGGTATTTTATGGATTGACCAATTGCATTTGCCGCAGCCACGCTGTAAAAATTCCGCTCACCAACCAATTTAGCGAGGCGTTGTTTACCCGTAACCTCATCCCCCAAAGCTATCTCGCTTCGTCCTTGCCAATATTGCCATTTCAATGATGCTTGATGTTTATCATCGAGCACTTCGATCCACTTCTGTACACCACGCCAATCCCCATTTTGAATCGACAGACGAATACGGCTTTCAACTAATGGTAAATGTTGGCTCGTTTTGATTTTGTCATCACGCCATTTCGCCAATGAATCAGACTCGGTACGAATCAAACGAATTGCGATGTAATCGGCCAGTGCTTGTGCTTTCTCAGGGGAAAACTTCTGACCTTTCACAACATCAGCGTAAGCTTCTTGCGCCCTTTTGGTATCCTTACGCGCTAATTTTTCTAACGCGTATTCACTCTGAGCACGGTTGAATTCATTCGCTGGTTGCTTCTTGGCAAATGCAGCGACCGTTTCTGGCTTATCGAACAGCGCTTTCATTGCCTTGGCCTGCTGTTTCGCTTTAGCTGATTCGGGTAATTTCTGCAGATAACTCATCAAACCGCCGTTACGCGCATCAAACGCCAGCAACATTCGTTGAAGAATCAATTCGTCAGTGCGTTCACCCGCTTTGTCCCACGCGGAAAACAACGGGTCACATTCGTCAGCAATGCTCTTGCCACGTAACCACATGTGCTCAGCCCCTTTAAAGGCCGCAACTTGTTTCCCTTGTTCTAGCTGAGCGACATAAAAGATACATTGATAACGCTCACCACTAGGTTCCACTTTCTGGAACTCTGTAATGGTTTCCCAGTCTTTTTGACGATAGAGATTATTTAAGTAAGGAGCGCGAATCCGGCGAGAGAATGGAAACGCGTCATGCTCACTGATAAATTCATCAACTTGTTGTGGTGATTTACTCGAGAGTTGCCTCAGAAATACCCGATAGTCCACATAAGGCGTCAGTGGGTAATTGGCGATTTGAGATCGAATGGATAAATAACCATCGATATCATTCTTATCTAATAGGCTTTGTGCTTGCTCATACACTTGGCGTTGTTTTTCCAAACTTGGCGCAGCATTCGTTGTCACGCTAACCGCACACAAAGCGGCTGCATAACATACTTTCTTAGCCAATTCAGGGACGTTGAATTTCATGTGCGTCATTTTCCTCAGACGTTATTTTATATCTCTATTACAGGCTTTACTAAAAAGGCGGTGTAAGCCAGATAGATAATTCCTTATATGCATCTATTTACATCGTATCTGCCTCTGATTGTAAAGCGACTTGATGTAATAAATGTTGTACTCGTAAAACTTTAGAGCCCTTAAACTCAAATAGATTCCCATCAATTCAACCATCAAAATGAACGATTGGCTTTGATTTAAAGGCGAACAAGAAAAGTGTATACCCTAACGTTGTGAGTTTCCGGTCAGCAATGAATAAGAAATCACACTCGGTAGGAATTTCTTGCAATGCGGTAACAAAACTCAGGGAGTTGGTATAAAATGGTGGCTTTGATTGACAGTTAATTTAGGAACGATCGGCAATGGCTGAATACGTATATACCATGTCGCGGGTGAGCAAAATCGTGCCACCTAAGCGTCAAATTCTTAAAGACATCTCTCTAAGCTTTTTCCCTGGTGCAAAAATCGGTGTTCTAGGTCTGAACGGCGCAGGTAAATCAACGCTGCTACGAATCATGGCGGGTATCGACACTGATATCGATGGTGAAGCACGCCCACAACCAGGTCTTAACGTCGGTTACCTTCCACAAGAACCGGTTCTCGATGAGTCTAAAACGGTTCGTGAAGTGGTTGAAGAAGCCGTTGCGGATGTTGCTGGCGCACTTAAGCGTTTAGATGCGGTATATGCGGCATACGCTGAGCCTGACGCTGACTTCGATGCTCTTGCAAAAGAGCAAGGCGAGCTAGAAGCGCTGATCCAAGTAAAAGATGGCCACAATCTAGACAACGCGCTAGAGCGCGCGGCTGATGCTCTTCGTCTTCCTGAATGGGATCAAAAAATCGCGAACCTTTCAGGTGGTGAACGTCGCCGTGTAGCAATCTGTCGTCTTCTTCTAGAAAAGCCAGATATGCTACTACTCGACGAACCAACCAACCACTTGGATGCGGAATCTGTTGCATGGCTAGAGCGCTTCTTGGTGGACTACACTGGTACTGTCGTTGCGATTACCCACGACCGTTACTTCCTAGATAACGCAGCAGGTTGGATCCTAGAACTTGACCGTGGTGAGGGTATTCCATGGGAAGGTAACTACACCTCATGGCTAGAGCAAAAAGATGCGCGTCTACAACAAGAAGCGTCTCAAGAAAAAGCTCGTCAGAAAACTATCGAGAAAGAACTTGAGTGGGTTCGTCAAAACCCTAAAGGTCGCCAAGCAAAATCTAAAGCTCGTATGGCACGCTTTGAAGAGCTGCAAAATACTGAGCACCAGAAACGTAACGAAACCAACGAGCTGTTCATCCCGCCAGGTGAGCGTTTAGGTGATAAAGTTATCGAAGTGAAGAACCTAACTAAGTCATTCGACGGCCGCGTTCTTATTGATGACCTATCATTCAACATGCCTAAAGGTGCGATCGTGGGTATCATCGGTGCCAACGGTGCGGGTAAGTCTACGCTATTCAAGATGCTAAGTGGCACTGAGCAACCAGATTCAGGTACGATTGAACTGGGTGAAACAGTGAAACTGGCGTCTGTTGAGCAGTTCCGTGACTCAATGAACGACAAAAACACCGTATTCCAAGAGATTTCTGAAGGCGCTGACATCATCAAGATCAACAACTTCGAAATCCCAGCTCGTGCTTACTGTTCACGCTTCAACTTCAAGGGCTCAGATCAACAGAAGATCATCGGTGAGCTATCTGGTGGTGAGCGTAACCGTGTGCACCTTGCTAAACTGCTTAAAGCTGGCGGTAACGTACTGTTACTCGATGAGCCAACCAACGACCTTGACGTTGAAACACTGCGTGCACTAGAAGAAGCTCTACTAGAATTCCCTGGCTGTGCAATGGTTATCTCGCATGACCGCTGGTTCCTAGACCGAATTGCTACGCACATCATCGACTACCGCGATGAAGGTCAAGTTAACTTCTACGAAGGTAACTACAACGAGTACATGGAATGGCTGAAGAAGACCCTTGGTCCTGAAGCCGCTGAACCACACCGCATCAAATACAAGCGCGTATCGAAGTAATATCGTTTATACGGTAGGTGTGCGGTATATCACCTTACACTTACCTGTGCTTGTAATTCGTACAAAGGTCGCTATCATAGCGACCTTTGTTGTATATGTTGCATAAATGACTCAGATTGATATTTTTTCAATATTAAATTTGACCTTTCGCGAACGTTACCTTGTGCTTCCTCGACATTTTCAGAACAATAATTGAACAATTTTTATTCTGTTTGATATAGTCTTCAGCTTCTTTGATGACTTATGAGATAGCTCTATGACAGAGAAACGACGCTTTTCACGTATTATCTATCAAGTTCCTGCTCTCATAGAGCAAAATGACTTAGCTCTAGAGGCGACGATTCAAGACCTTTCATTGCACGGCTTACTGCTAAAAGTGACAAAGGTAACTGAACTTGATACGTCTCATCCGGTAGGTATTCGTTTCTCATTTATTCAATCTGAACAAGTAATTCAACTGATTGCTAGTATCGTTTCAATAAATAGTCATGAAGTTCGATTAAAGATTATCAACATAGACATCAATAGTATTAGCCAATTAAAACGATTTATAGAATTGAATATAGGCAATAACGAGCTCCTGAATCGAGAGTTAGAGCATCTTTCAGATTTAGGGGAAACAATAAAAAATTGAATGCCTAGTAACAATAACCATGTCTAAACAAAATACCACGCAAACCCCAACCACAGACGGGCGTAAGCAATTTAAATTGGGTCGCCTTTCGACCCTTACAATTTGTGTCTCTTTCATTGCATTACCTGCCGTTATTGGTGGGGCTTGGCATATGAACCAACAGCAAGTTCAAAATGCAGAAACACTCAATCAAGCAATAGCAAAACTTGAAAGCGAAAAAGCACAAATCACTGCGCTGTATGAGGAGCAATTGGATACCAACCACACGCTTTCTCAATCTCTCACTGACAAGAACAATCAAATTCAATTACTTGGGAAGCGAGTTTTTGATGTGGAATCCGTTCTAGGTTTAGCTGATGAAGAATTAGCCAGTGAAGAAAATAGCCTCGCATTGGAAGAACGCATTGATGCCGCAGCGATAGATTCAGCAGTTCGTGCGACCATGTTCCGATTAATTCCAAACGATAGCCCGATGACTTACCAACGAATTTCATCTTCCTATGGCAGTCGTGTCAATCCAATATCAGGGAAGCGCCATGTCCATACTGGTATTGACCTCACCTGTAAACGTGGTGAACAGATCCTTGCTCCTGCAGATGGCGTAATCGAGACCGTTCGTCCTAGCAACAAAGGTTATGGTAACTATTTAACTCTGCGTCATTCATTCGGATTTTCAAGCTCTTACGCACATTTGAGCAAGTTTAACGTTAAGAGTGGACAGTTTGTTAGTAAAGGGGATGTGATCGCACAATGTGGTAACTCTGGAAATTCAACTGGTCCACACCTTCACTATGAAGTCCGTTTTTTAGGGCGAGCTCTAAATCCTCAATATTTGATGGATTGGACGCCAGAAAACTTTAACTACGTGTTTGAAAAAGAAAAGAAAGTGAAATGGGGTCCATTGGTGCAGTTGATTGATAATGTCGTTCGCCTGCAAATCAGCCTAACCAATTCACCTTACCGTGATACCAGCATCAGCACAGTATCCAGCGAAGAGAAGACCGAAACCGCGACCAACTGAGTCCGCTCTTTGGTGCTTTTTACTAAACCTCAAACATAAAAAAGAGCAGCGAATAAGCTGCTCTTTTTACATTCAAAATCTGTTCTTATCCACGATGGATATTGTCATTTGCCTGTTTGAGCAAGTTCTGACTTTCGTTCATGAATTGCTGCGAGTAATCACCAAACCAGTCACTCACTTGTTCGAAACTTTCGACAAACTCAGCCTTATCTTGACTGTCTAAAACAGACAAAGCTTCACCAAAGCGTTGGTGGAACCGCTTAATCATGTCGATGTTCTCTTGCGATGAAAGAATGATATCACCGTAAAGATTGGGATCCTGACCGAACAGACGCCCTACCATTGCTAGCTCCAAACGATAAATCGGCGAGCTCAGCTTTAATAGTTGTTCGATGTTCGGATTCTCTTTGCTTAGGTGCATGCCGTAAGCAAAGGAAGTAAAGTGACGCAGCGCCTGAATCAAAGTCATACCATGATCGTGCTCTTGCGCATCGATTTGGCACAAGCTTGCGCCCCAAATTCCAAACTGTTGCAGTAGCCATTGGTATTGCTCGCTACCACGACCGTCACAGTAGACAATCACCTGCTTAGCTAGGCTCGGTACATCTGGGCCAAACATTGGGTGCAAACCAACAACCGGACCTTGGTGCACATTCAACATTGCTTGCAGCGGCTTAGACTTGATAGAAGTCAGGTCACACAAAATGCAGTCTTTTGGCAGGTTACCGAGCTTCTCAATCACACCTTCTGTTAGGTGAATCGGCACAGTAACCACTACCAGACCCGCATCTTTTAGAATGTCATCAGCATGATCCCAGTCTTTGCTGCCTAGCACTTTGACTTGGTAGCCAGATAGTTTGAACATTCGGCCAAACAGACCACCTAATTGACCATTACCACCAATAATGACCACAGAGCGCAATTCTGGGTTCAAACACTTAAAACCGGAATCTTTCTCGCTGGCATAAGACTCACGCATTGTTCGACGAAGAATGTCTTCAATCAGCTGTGGAGGGATCCCCATCTTTTCAGCTTCAGCTCGTCGTGATGCCAGCATTGCTGCTTCACGATCTGGGGCATAAATTGGCAAACCGTGTTCGCTTTTTACTTCACCCACTTTCTCTACTAGCGCTAAACGCTGAGCGAGTAGCTCTAGCATTTGCTTGTCGACTGCATCAATCTGATCGCGTAATGCGTTAAGTTCAACTGCCATTGATGTTCCTTAAATCCCGTGTTGTTAGCCTTTTAGACGATTCTCTAAGAAAGGCACCAGCTCTTCGTGTGCATGACGTAATAGTGCCTCAGTTGAATCCCAATTGATACATGCGTCGGTGATCGATACGCCGTATTTCATCTCTTCAAGAGCTAGGTCAGAAGATTGATTACCTTCATTGATATGGCTCTCAATCATCAAGCCGATAATCGACTTATTACCTTCACGAATTTGATGAATCACGTCTTCTGCAACTAATGGCTGGCGGCGGTAATCTTTACGTGAGTTTGCGTGGCTACAGTCCACCATCAATGAAGCGTCAAGACCAGACTTCGCCATCTCTTGTTCACACTCATTAACCGATACTGAATCGTAGTTAGTTTGTTTACCGCCACGCAGAATCACGTGACCATTCGGGTTACCTTGCGTTGTCAGAAGCGCAACTTGGCCTTCACGGTTAATACCCATGAAACGGTGGCTAGAAGAAGCCGCTTGCATCGCGTTGACAGCGGTTGCCAAACTGCCGTCCGTACCATTCTTAAAGCCGATAGGCATAGAAAGACCACTTGCCATCTCACGGTGTGTTTGTGACTCAGTCGTACGAGCACCGATCGCAGCCCAGCTAAAGGTATCCGCAAGGTATTGCGGGCTGATTGGATCAAGCGCTTCTGTTGCCAGCGGGATTTCCATCTCTGCCAATTCAACCAGCAGTTCACGACCAACATGCAGGCCGTGTTCAATGTCGAAGCTGCCATCTAGGTGTGGGTCATTGATCAGGCCTTTCCAACCAACCGTGGTTCGAGGTTTCTCAAAGTAAACACGCATTACAATATACAGTTGATCGCTTAGTTGTTCTGAAAGCGCTTTTAGACGCTTAGCGTAATCCTTCGCTGCCTCTACGTCATGGATAGAACATGGTCCACATACAATGAGTAGACGATGATCTTTTTTGTGAATGATGTCAGCGATGGTTTGACGAGACTCTTGAATAAAACGACGCGCTTTTTCACTAAGAGGAAGCTTCACTTTTAGCTCCTCTGGTGTGATCAGAACTTGTTCTTCGCTGATGTTGATGTTGCTCAATTCACTTCTTTGCATAACTTTGACCTGTATATTTATGTTTACGACCAACCAATCCCTTGGTGAGACAACTAAGCCTTATCAACAAGATAACAGGCCATAAAAGAATTACAACCGTACACAATAAAAAACATTTACTGTAAATTTAAATTTACACACAAAGAAAAACCGAAATGCAGAGCACTTCGGCTTTAAATGGATGTTTTAGAAAGTTTACGTCTCACCCTGAACAAACCATTATTCAGGGGTGAGATAACTAGCCAATCAATCGCTTCATAGCTTCAGAGGCATCTTTCCACTCTTGCGAAAGTTTTAGCTCGCTTAGAGAAAAGCTCTGTTTCTTCAACAAGGCATCAGCTAGGGGAACAGAAGTGATTGGTAGATTATCAAGCACCTCAACTTGCGCATCGCGCTTATTACAAACCAACAGCATATCGCAGCCAGCGTTTAATGCTTGTGCGCCACGTTCGGCAGGGCCACCCATAATTGCAGCCCCTTCCATGGTCAAATCATCAGAGAAGATCAAGCCTTTAAAACCCAGTTGCTGGCGCAGGATTTGTTTGAGCCAGTATTCAGATCCACTCGCTGGTTGGTCATCATAGTTTGGAAAAATGACATGAGCAGGCATCATCGCATCCAAGATGCCGGCTTCAATTTGCGCTTTGAAGATAGCCATGTCTTGCTCAAAGATATCGCTACGCTCGTCGTATGGTGTTTCTAAGTGTGAATCAGCAATCACACCACCATGACCTGGGAAATGTTTGCCCGTAGTCGCCATGCCGACACTCTTCATGCCCTGCATGTAAGCGGAACTGTGACGCAAAATTGTGTCCATATCCTCACCAAAAGCTCGGCTGCCGATCGCTTTGCATTGATGACCTTTATCCAGCACTGGTGCGAAGCTCAGGTCAATGTCATGAGCAATCAGCTCTGCTGCCATCAACCAACCGCCCATGCGTGCTAACTCTTCACTATTTTGATGTTTGGCATATTCGTCTGCCGCTGGAATAAGTGAGAAGCCATCACGGAAACGCTGAACACGTCCACCTTCTTGGTCAACACCAATCAAAATCGGACGTTTCGCCGCTTTACGGATCGATTGGGTGAGGGCTTGAAGCTGCTTACTGTCGTGGTAGTTGCGTGTAAATAAAATCAAGCCACCAACCGTTGGATGTTCCAAAATTTCTCTGTCTTCTGCAGTCAGTTCGTAGCCTGCAACATCAACCCATAACGGTCCCATTGTTTCTCCTCAAAATCGGCTGAATATCTCGTATTCGATGAGGTTATTCGCTTCAGAATTGCTTTACAATAAGTGAATCGAAGAATTGACGGAATCGGCTGTGAATCTTAACAATCTGTACATTGGCGTGATGTCTGGAACCAGCATGGATGGCGTAGATACCGCACTAGTTGAAATTGAAAATAACCATGTTCGCTTGATCGCACACGATGATTACCCAATGCCCGCTCATATTAAGCAAACTCTATTATCGGTTTGTACTGGGCAAGACACGAACCTTAAAGCCATTGGTGAACTCGACCACCAACTTGGGCACCTGTTTGCTGATGCAGTCTTACAACTATTAGATAAATCTGGCTATTCCGCTGAGCAAATCCGAGCCATTGGCAATCATGGTCAAACCGTGTTCCACCAGCCAACTGGCGATCTTCCCTTCACCACCCAACTGGGCGATGCCAACATCATTGCGGCTAAGACTAGCATTGATACCGTGGCAGATTTTCGTCGTAAAGACATGGCATTGGGCGGTCAAGGCGCACCACTCGTCCCTGCTTTCCATAAAAGCATTTTTGCCATGCAAGATTCCACCACCGTGGTGCTTAACATCGGTGGTATTGCCAACATCTCAGTACTGCACCCGGAACAAGCAGTGATTGGCTACGATACTGGTCCAGGTAATATGTTGATGGACGCATGGTGTGAACGACACACTGGACAAAGCTTCGACAAAGACGCGCTATTTGCTCTGCAAGGCAATATTGATGCGGCTTTACTGGCTCAATTCTTAACAGAACCTTACCTTACCATGCCGGCACCAAAGAGCACTGGCCGAGAGCTGTTCAATACCGATTGGTTGAATAAACAGATAGCACTTCACAATGCCTCTGCGCAAGATGTACAACGCACACTTTGTGAGTATTCGGCGGTGACTATTGCAAACGAGGTTGAAAAGTTCACTCATGGTCAAACGCCTCAGCTATTAGTGTGTGGTGGTGGTGCGAGAAACCCACTACTCATGCAACGCTTGATAGAACTCCTACCTCAGTGGCAAGTCGCAACAACGAACGACAAAGGTGTGGATAGCGACTATATGGAAGCCATGGCGTTTGCTTGGCTTGCTCAGCGACACATCAACGGATTGCCGAGCAATTTACCGGAAGTGACTGGTGCAAGCCGTCTTGCTTCCCTCGGTGTGCTTTATCCTAAAAACTAAATGCGTTGTTCCAGATACAGCGACAAAAATAATCGAAATCAGTATTCAAAAGGCTTAAACCACTATGACAAATGACGCGCTTATTGCTGCTCTTGCCCACCTTGTATCAGAGGGGCGTAACCCAGATACAATGGACATCGACTTGCTGCCATCTTTAGACATTGTTCAACGTCTTAACCAACAAGATAAACTCGTTCCGCTCGCGGTGGAAAAAGTGCTGCCAGAAATCGCCCTCGCGGTGGACAACATTACCGACGCATTTAAAGCTGGAGGTCGTTTGGTTTATATGGGAGCTGGTACCAGTGGCCGCTTAGGCGTGCTCGATGCATCGGAATGCCCGCCAACGTTTGGCGTGTCTGACAAAATGGTGATTGGTCTAATCGCTGGCGGACCAGAGGCCATCCTCAAAGCGAAAGAGGGCGCGGAAGACTCTCCGATGTTAGGCGAGCAAGATTTGAAAGACATCGAGTTCACCAATCGCGACGTCGTGGTCGGCATTGCCGCCAGTGGTCGCACACCTTATGTAATTGGCGGTTTGGAGTACGCCAATGAGATTGGCGCGACAACGGTAGCGCTATCTTGTAATCCAGATTCTCCAATTGCAGACATTGCTAAAATCGCTATTTGCCCAGTAGTCGGGCCTGAAGCATTGACGGGCTCAACACGTTTGAAATCAGGCACTGCGCAAAAACTGGTTCTGAACATGCTGACCACAGCAAGTATGATCCGTTTAGGTAAGAGCTATCAAAACCTGATGGTGGATGTCAAAGCAACCAACAACAAGCTCGTCGCACGAGCAGCGCGTATTGTGATGCAAGCGACCGATTGCAGCAAAGAGCAAGCAACTGAAGTACTTAAACAGACTGATTACGAAGTGAAGTTAGCGATTTTAATGATCCTGACCGATCTTGATATCGATTCCGCTCGGACACATCTACATCATCAAGACGGTTTCCTACGTAAAGCGGTAGAAAGCCACCAGCCCAAATAACTGAGTCGAACTTATCTAACCTCAACTTGGGATAACCTAAGCCATTCAAAACCAAAAGGAGACAACAAGGTCTCCTTTTTCATTTAATATCAATCATTAGTCTTCATACAACCACTCATCAAACTCTTGATTGAGCTTGTCATTCGCTTTACGTTTGATGCGATCGGGATTGGTCATGTTCTTAACATTGTCGACTTTATTGGTGTACTTGCGCGTAGTTTGGTTCACTTCACGCTTCACCTGATTTTCCACATAAGTGCCATCGGTGATCTCCTTGATATTGCGCTTCGTGTGATTAATTGTGTTGGTAATACGATGCTTGTTGTGGTCGTAATTCCGCTTCATTTTTATCGACTCTTTCAGCACATTCGTCGCACCAACGGTTAAAGGGAGCAATGCCAATCCGACCAATAAGACTTTCTTCATGTTTTCATTTCACTTGCGATTCAATCTCATACCATTAGTACATCAAATCAATAAAATTCAAATGTCAGAAGATTAACAAAGCCTAACGTTGTCTTGATTATGAAACAGCACTAATTATTGTACTCGTTCCAACCACGCTGCCATTCCATACGGAACTTTTGCGCTTGGGGCGTACCTTCACATACTCCCTCGTAATACTGACCGGAGAGGCCCATTTGATAAGCAAAATCGGGATTACAATATTCCGCAACACCCTCAAGGTAACCTTGATCATAATCGCCTTGTTTAACATCCCCCAATGCACGTAGTTCTTTCACTGAACGTGACGTGTGGCCTGCAACGCCATCTTGGTAACCGACTTGATACCAATCACCAGACTGCGCCAATTCTTCCGTTGTTGCCGCACACCCAGCAAGTAAAACTAACGCCAACCCTAACGCTGCTTTTTTCATTGTTATTCCTTAACTGATTGTTTTAAAAACAAGCTTACCACTATTCTATTATCTTTACCGCTTATCTCATTGAAACAACCGTTGAGCATCAGCCACAACCACTAAATATCGAATACCACCACTCATACAGGGCACCTCTCCACTCAAGCAAACGTTAAAACCACTTAATCACCATAGCGACCACTCGTTTCTCTATTCGACCACTCACCCACTAAGCAAATGCACAGAACAACAGAGGCGAATACCATGCACCTTGAGATTTTAAAATTACTCTTTCAAACCATAACCCAAGGACTATTGTTATGATGTGGTTTTTAACCTGTGTCGCGGCCCTCATCGGCGGATACTTCATCTACGGCGCTTTCGTTGAGAAAGTTTTTGGCATCAACGAGAATCGTAAAACACCTGCGCATACTAAAGCGGATGGTGTTGATTACGTTCGCATGCCAACTAAAAAAGTTTACCTTGTTCAGCTACTTAACATTGCTGGTGTCGGCCCAATCTTCGGCCCAATCATGGGTGCGCTATACGGTCCTGCGGCAATGCTTTGGATTGTAGTTGGCTGTATCTTTGCAGGTGCCGTCCACGATTATTTCTCGGGCATGCTTTCTATTCGTAATGGCGGTGCTTCTGTACCAACTATTACGGGTCGCTACTTAGGTAATGGCGCAAAACACTTTATGAACATCTTTGCCATTGTCCTACTGCTTCTTGTTGGTGTGGTTTTTGTTTCTGCTCCTGCAGGCATGATCACGAACCTAATCAACGAACAAACCAGCCTAACCGTTAGTATGACGACGATGGTTGTATTAATTTTTGGTTACTACATTCTGGCGACTATCGTTCCTGTCGATAAAATCATTGGCCGTTTCTACCCTCTATTTGGTGCGCTACTGATCTTTATGTCTGTCGGCCTAATGACAGCGGTTGCTTTCTCTGGCGAGCATACGGTAATGAGTGATTTCCAAGTGAGTGATATGTTCACTAACTTGAACCCGAACGATATGCCTCTATGGCCTGCCCTGTTTATCACTATTGCATGTGGTGCGATCTCTGGCTTCCACGCGACTCAATCTCCTTTGATGGCACGTTGTATGGAAAACGAAAAAAATGGCCGTTTCGTTTTCTACGGAGCAATGATTGGTGAGGGTGTTATTGCCCTAATCTGGTGTGCTATCGCTCTGTCTTTCTTCGGTTCACTAGACGCGTTATCTGAAGCGGTGAAAAATGGTGGTCCTGGTAACGTGGTATACAGTGCATCATTTGGACTTCTTGGTACGTTTGGTGGCGTACTGGCTTTCCTTGGCGTAGTTATCTTACCAATCACATCGGGTGATACCGCGTTCCGCTCTAGCCGCTTGATCCTAGCTGAATACTTCAACATGGAACAAAAAACACTGCGTAACCGTCTACTTATGGCAGTACCTCTGTTCGTTATCGGCGGCATTCTCACACAAGTTGATTTCGGAATTATCTGGCGTTACTTCGGCTTTGCTAACCAAACTACAGCCGTCATGATGCTTTGGACTGCTTCAGCTTACCTACTACGTCATAACAAACTGCACTGGATTACAACAGTACCTGCAGTATTTATGACAACGGTGTGTGTGACGTTTATCCTCAACAACAGCACGCTAGGTTTTGGTCTGCCAATTCAAGTTTCAACTATCGCTGGGATCTTGTTCTCACTTGCAGTAGCAGGCTATGTAATCAAGACTTCTAAAGGTAAAGGGGAAACTGATCTGGCCGATGAAGACAAACCACAAGCAGCCTCAGAAACCGCATAATGCATATCGTTGCTCGCTAACCCATTCATTATTATGACTGGAAGAAACCAAGAGCCTGCACATCGCAGGCTCTTTTTGTTTCTCTTCTACGTTACAATAACCGCATCATTTTTAGGTTAGGTTCACTATGGAACTGGTCATTTCCCTATTACAGCAAATGTGTGTTTACTTAGTGCTGGCTTACATGCTGAGTAAAACACCGATCATTTTGCCACTACTGAGCATCTCTTCTCGTCTTAGTCATCGGCTTATTTGCTACGTACTCTTTTCTGGATTTTGTATCTTAGGCACCTACTTTGGCTTACAAATCAACGATGCAATCGCCAATACACGAGCCATTGGCGCGGTGATGGGCGGGCTGTTTGGAGGACCGGTTGTTGGCTTTGCCGTTGGTTTAACTGGCGGGATTCATCGCTATACCTTGGGTGGATTTACTGACCTAGCCTGCGCGATCTCTACAACCGCAGAGGGGTTAATTGGCGGCTTATTACATGTCTACTTAATCAAGCGCAACAAAGGAGCGATGCTGTTTAACCCTAGCGTGGTATTCAGCATTACCTTTATCGCCGAAATCGTACAAATGGCATTATTGCTCGCAGTAGCAAAACCATTCAGCCAAGCTTATGAACTTGTTTCAGCCATTGCAGCACCAATGATCATCGCCAACTCGGTCGGCGCCGCTTTGTTTATGAGTATCCTACAAGATCGTAAAACCATCTTTGAAAAGTACTCCGCCACATTCTCTCGACGAGCTCTGAGTATTGCTGATCGCTCAGTCGGTATTTTAAGTACCGGATTTAATAGTGAAAACGCCGATAAAATCGCTCGTATTATTTATGAAGAAACCAAGGTTGGTGCTGTTGCGATCACCGATCAACAAAAGATACTCGCATTCGTTGGTATTGGGGATGACCACCATAAGCCAAATACGCCGATCTCCTCGCAAAGTACGTTAGATTCAATGGAAAAAATGACATCATTTATCTCGATGGCAGCGAACATCCATATCAATGCTCTCTCGCAAAAGACTGTAAATTGGGCTCAGCGTTGATCATCCCATTACGCGCAGGCAAAGAGGTGGTGGGCACTATTAAGCTTTACGAGCCAAAACGAAAGCTTTTCTCAACCGCAAATATGTCCATGGCTGAGGGGATCGCTCAATTATTATCGAGCCAAATCCTATATGGGGATTACCAGCAACAGCAAGCATTGTTAGCTCAAGCAGAAATCAAACTACTGCACGCTCAGGTGAATCCGCACTTTCTGTTCAATGCGCTCAACACCATCAGTGCGATCACACGCCGTGACCCTGATAAAGCGCGAGAGTTGATTCAGAGCTTATCGCACTTCTTTCGCAGTAACTTGAAGCAAAATATCAATACCGTCACGCTCAAAGAGGAACTTGCGCATGTCAACGCTTACTTGAGCATAGAAAAAGCCCGCTTTACCGACCGCTTAGAAGTAGATATTAATATTGACCCAGAATTACTTGATATCAAGTTACCCAGCTTTACGTTACAACCTCTGGTAGAGAACGCGATAAAACATGGTATCTCCAATATGCTCGAGGGGGGGAAAGTGCAAATCTATAGCCGCACTCACCCACAAGGTTACCTCATTACCGTAGAAGACAACGCGGGCAGTTATAAAGCACCGCAAGAGAATCATTCTGGTTTGGGGATGGAAATTGTCGATAAACGGTTATCAAATCAATTTGGGCGTGATTCAGCGCTAAAAATTACTCATCAGCAGGACCAATTTACCAGAATGAGCTTTATCATTCCGTCTTTAAGCCGCGTACAATAAATTGAACACTAAGGTAGCCCTGGATGTTAACCGCCCTCATCATTGATGATGAACAATTTGCTCGTGAAGAGCTGGCAGAATTATTAAATGAAACTGGTCAAATTGATGTCATTGGCGATGCAGCTAACGCCATTGTCGGACTAAAAAAAATCAATGAACTAAAACCGGACGTAGTATTTCTCGACATACAAATGCCACAGGTTACTGGTATTGAGCTTTTAGGTATGCTTGATCCTGACACCATGCCATACGTGGTATTCGTCACTGCCTATGACCAATACGCAGTTCAGGCGTTTGAAGATAATGCCTTTGATTACCTGCTTAAACCCGTCGATCCATGTCGCCTCAATAAGACGGTGGCACGCCTCCACAAAGCTTTCAACCAATCGTCACTGACTCAACAACTCTCCAGTATTGCGCCTAATAGCTTGGATCAAATCCCTTGCATTGGACATAACCGCATTGTGATCATGTCTACCGAAACGGTCGAGTGTGCCTACAGTGACATCAGTGGTGTACATGTACGCTCTTTAAGCCAAACGGCCAGTACACAACTCACCCTCAAAACCATAGAAGAGAAAACTCCGCTAGTACGCTGTCATCGCCAGTACTTAGTCAGTATCAAGGCCATCAGTGAGATTAAGCTACTAGAAAATGGACTGGCAGAAATCATTACCAAAACAGGCTTTGAGATCCCTGTGAGCCGTCGTTACCTCAAAGTGCTTAAAGAAATGCTTGGCATTAGCCATTAATACCGTACGATAATCATTACTATTCGCTCATGAATGCTGTGCGATCATCAATACTGTCACTCTCATCAACACCAAGAACCAACCGAACAAAAAAGGCGACACCATGGTCGCCTCTCTTCTATTTAATTAAGCTGTATTAATCAACTTGCTTGATTTGTAGCTCTTTTGGTACTTCGAAGAACATGTTCTCTTCGCGGCCAAGAACTTCATCCACTGAGCGAGCACCGACCAACTCTTTGATGCGCTCAAGGATCTGATTTACCAACTCTTCAGGTGCCGATGCTCCAGCGGTCACTCCCACTTTAGATTTGCTTTCAAACCATTCTGGCTTAATGTCTTCAGGGCAATCCGTTAGGTAACCTGGCGTACCTAGCTTTTCAGCCAACTCTTTTAAGCGCGTTGAGTTTGAGGAATTCTTAGAGCCCACAACAATCATGACATCCACATCACTAGAAAGCTCACGCACGGCATCTTGACGATTTTGCGTTGCATAGCAGATGTCGTCTTTACGCGGGCCTTGAATGCCTGGAAATACACGGCGTAGCTCTTCAATCACATCCGCCGTTTCATCAACAGACAAAGTCGTTTGGCTTACATAGTGCAGATCCGATGGATCTTTCACGATCGATTTGAGCTTCTCGACATCGGCTGGCGTTTCCACAAGGTACATGCCACCCGTCTCGCTGGAGTACTGGCCCATAGTACCCTCCACTTCTGGGTGACCAGCATGACCAATCAGCACCACTTCCATATTACGACGGCTCGCACGCGCGACTTCCATATGTACTTTGGTTACCAGCGGACAGGTCGCATCAAACACCGTTAGATCACGAGACTTCGCTTCTTGGCGAACGGCTTGTGACACACCATGAGCGGAGAAAATCACAATGTTGTTGTCTGGCACTTCGCTTAACTCTTCAACAAAGATTGCCCCACGCTGCTTTAAGCCCTCGACGACAAAACGATTGTGCACGACTTCATGACGAACATAGATTGGTGGCTGATACATCTCTAGCGCACGTTCTACGATGCTAATCGCACGGTCAACACCAGCACAAAAACCACGTGGGTTAGCTAACAGGATTTTCATTTCATTGCTCATGGAAGTTATCTTTTATTTGGTTCGCTATTCTACTGACAAAATTTCGACTTCGAAAGTCACGTCTTGCCCCGCGAGTGGATGGTTAAAGTCCACCGTTACTGAATCTCCGGCAATTTCAGTAATGATCCCTGGAATTTCCATACCATCTGGGCCACTAAACGCCATGATCGTACCCACTTCCACTTCTGCATCGCCGACAAACTTGGTGCGTTCCATATGATGAATATGATCAGGGTTAGGCATGCCAAATGCATCTTCCGCTTTTAGTTCAATTGCCTTTTGCTCACCAGATTTCAAACCTAACAAACACTGCTCAAAGTTTACACTTAGGCTGCCATCCCCATCGCGAACTTCGCTGGTTTCCCCATATTATGCGTGCTGTCTGCAACCGACCCATCTTTCATCTTGATGGTGAAATGCAAAGTTACTGCCGAATCACTCTTTATTATTGTCACGTTACTGCTTCCTTGTTCTCGGGTTATCCAACGTTCTATTTAAAGTACACGCTGATTGGCTCCAACATAATAAAAAGCGCCGCCCGAATCAACGGACGGCGCCTAGGGTTATTCGCTATATCGCAAAAAGATTATGACTCAGCATCCTTTTTACGGAAACCATCAAGGATGATCATTGCCGCGCCGATAACAATTGCCATATCCGCTAAATTAAACGCAGGCCAGTGATAACTGCCCCAGAAAAAGTCTAGATAATCAACGACAAAACCATGTACAACACGGTCAAATACGTTACCGACAGCGCCACCAATGATCATAGCATACGCAATGTTATTCCACTTTTCTTTCGCAGGCAGTTTGCTCATCCAGTAAGTTAACAGGCCAGTCACGACAAAAGCAATGCCTGTAAAGAGCCATCGCTGCCAGCCCGCTTGATCGCTCAGAAAACTAAATGCTGCACCATAATTATGAACATACAATAAGTTAAAGAATGGCAGTACCTCAATACGGTTTGCCCACCCATAACCCATGTTATCCATCACTACCAACTTGATACTAATATCAGCAATAAAGATCAGAATCGCAAGCCATAACCAGCGAACTCCAGATTGCTTTAACGTCAGTGCTTTTTCACTCATTACTTTACCTACAAACAGCCCCAGTAAATACTGGGGCTGTCAATTTTAATAAAAGTTCAATCGCTCTAGGCAATTATGCGAATTTACGCTGTTCGCCTTCACCATCAACGTTAGACACACAACGACCACAAACTTTCTCGTGACCTTCGATTGTGCCTACATCAGCGGTATGGTGCCAACAACGGTCACACTTCTCGCCTTCTGCTGCTGTCACTTCAACGAACAAACCTTCAATGTCCGTTGCTTGTGCTGCGTCAGACTTCTCGCTTAGTGATTTCACTTTCGCGCCAGAAGTTAGCAATACGAAACGTAGTTCGTCTTCTAGTTTGTTGATTTTCGCAGCAAGTGCATCATCAGCAAATAGCGTCACTTCCGCTTGAAGGGCACCACCAATGATTTTCTCTTTACGAGCATCTTCTAGAAGTTTGTTCACTGCACCACGAACTGCTTGGATTTCAGTCCAGAATTCGTTGTTTAGCTCTTCGCCTTCAGCAAGACCAAATAGCCCATCGAACCATTCACCCGTAAATACAAACTTGTCACGGTTCTCTCCAGATGGAAGCAACGCTGGCATTTCGTTCCAAATTTCGTCTGCAGTAAACGACATAATTGGCGCCATCCAACGCACTAGTGCTTCTACAATGTAGTAAAGCGCAGTTTGACAGCTACGTTGAGCGTGGCCACCACGTTTTGCTGTGTACTGACGGTCTTTAATTACATCTAGGTAGAAAGAACCCATTTCGATTGAACAGAATTGCATCAAACGTTGAGTTACCGCGTGAATGTTGTATTCACCGTATGCTTTTACAATTTCTTCTTGTGCTGCTAGTGCACGACCAACTGCCCAGCGATCTAGTGCCACCATTTCCTCTGCAGGAACGATGTCTGTTGCAGGATTGAAGCCACTTAGGTTCGCAAGGAAGAAACGTGCTGTGTTACGGATACGACGGTACGCATCTGCGCTGCGTTTTAGGATTTCATCAGAAACCGCAACTTCACCAGTGTAGTCTGTAGAAGCAACCCATAGACGAAGAATGTCAGCACCTAGCTTGTTGGTTACGTCTTTTGGCGCAACCACGTTACCGATAGATTTCGACATCTTACGGCCGTGACCATCAACCACGAAACCGTGTGTTAGTACTTGTTTATAAGGCGCTTCGTCTTTCATCGCGATAGATGAAATGAGAGAAGACTGGAACCAACCACGGTGTTGGTCAGAACCTTCTAGGTATAGATCTGCACTATTGCCGTTGTACTCTTCACGAGCATCAACAACAGAGAAGTGTGTTACACCTGAATCGAACCATACATCTAACGTATCAAGTACTTTTTCGTACTGTTCTGCGTCGTCACCTAGCAATTCGACAGAATCAATATCCCACCATGCTTGGATGCCTTTTTCTTCCACTACCTGAGCCACTTTCTCGATGAGCTCTAGTGTATTTGGATGAAGTTCTGCTGTTTCTTTGTGAACAAACAGAGCAATTGGCACACCCCAAGTACGCTGGCGAGAGATACACCACTCAGGGCGACCTTCGATCATACCCTCGATACGGCTTTGACCCCACTCAGGCATCCACTCAACACTCTTGATAGACTCTAGTGCTTTAGCACGCAGGCCTGCTTGGTCCATCGATACGAACCATTGAGGTGTTGCACGGAAGATGATTGGAGTCTTATGACGCCAACAGTGTGGGTAGCTGTGCTCGTATGCGTGATGGTGTAGCAGTGCACCTTTTTCTTTTAGCACTTCTACGACTGCATCGTTCGCTTTAAATACGTGCTGACCAGCAAATAGCTCTGTATCAGGTAGGTAAACGCCGTTTGAGCCAACTGGGTTAGCTACTTCTAGGTTGTACTTGTTACCAACCGCGAAGTCTTCTTGACCGTGACCAGGTGCAGTGTGAACAACACCAGTACCTGAATCAGTCGTAACGTGATCACCAAGGATCGCCGGTACCGTGAAATCGTAGAATGGATGTTGGAACTGACAAAGTTCAAGATCCGCACCTTTCGCAAAACCTAGGTTGTGGAAGTGCTCAATACCTGCGCGATCCATTACGTCTTTCGCCAATTCAGCAGCAACGATGATGCGCTCAGCGTTGTCACCTTCTGTCTGGATAAGTACGTACTCTAGATCATCACGTAGACATACCGCACGGTTTGCTGGCAGTGTCCAAGGTGTTGTTGTCCAGATAACGATAGATACGTCACCTTGACCTTCATGACCTTCTGTCAGTTCAAACTTAGATAGCAGCGCTGCTTCGTCAGCCGCTTTAAAGCGAACGTCGATAGACGGTGATACTTTATCTTTGTATTCAACTTCCGCTTCAGCCAGTGCTGAACCACAATCTGTACACCAGTGAACAGGTTTGAAACCTTTCAATAGGTGGCCTTTGCTTGCGATCTTACCAAGTGCGCGAATGATGTTTGCTTCTGTTGCGAAATCCATAGTGCGGTATGGTTTGTCCCACTCGCCCATGATGCCAAGACGCTTAAAGCTCTCTTTTTGACCTTCAACTTGACCTGCCGCGTATTCACGACATTTTTCACGGAATTCAGCTGCCGTCACTTTTTGACCCGGCTTACCGACTTTCTTTTCTACCATCAATTCGATTGGTAGACCGTGACAGTCCCAGCCTGGGATGTATGGTGCGTCAAAACCTGAAAGTGTTTTGGATTTAATAATAATGTCTTTAAGAATCTTGTTTAGTGCGTGACCAATGTGAATGTCACCGTTCGCATAAGGAGGGCCATCGTGCAGTACGAATGACTTTTTGCCTTTCTTAGCTTTACGGATTTCACCGTAAAGATCTTCTTTGTACCAACGCTCAAGCATTTCTGGCTCACGATTGGCCAGGTTGCCGCGCATTGGAAACCCTGTTTCAGGTAAATTCAGGGTATCTTTATACTCACTCATCGATTCTTAATTCCGTTATATTGGGCGAAAATTAGACATTATGTTTCACGGTGGAATAAACCGCTCAACGCTTAAGCTGACGCAGCCACACCCTTGCTGCTTCAGCATCCAATTCAATCTGTTGTTTAAGTGCTTCAAACGACTCAAACTTTTGCTCATTTCTAAGTTTATGCAAAAGTTTTACTTCTAGCTGCTTGCCATACAAATTAGCATGAAAGTCGAATAAGTGTACTTCTAACTGCTGACGAACGCCATTTACTGTTGGTCTTTGACCAATGTTAGCGACGCCACCAATCGGCTTATCTCCTAAACCAAGCGCTTGAACAACATAAACTCCGGAAACCGGAGATACACAGCGCTTCAACGGAATATTTGCTGTCGGGAACCCTATGGTTCGACCTAACTTTCTTCCGTGTGAAACGCGCCCGCTGATGCTGTAATCTCTTCCAAGCATCTCTTGGGCAGAATGCAAATCATCACAAGCCAATGCTTTTCGAATAGCCGTGCTACTGACTCGTAATTGTTGCAAACAAAAGCTTTGGGTACTGACGACTTTAAAACCGTACTTTTCCCCCGCCTCTTGTAACATAGAAAAGCTTCCTGAGCGGCCCTTGCCGAAACAGAAATCATCACCTACGACAAGAAACTTAACACCCAATCGAACCACCAACAAGTCACGGATAAATTCCTCCGCGGTCAAATCGGCAAAATGACGATTGAAGTTAACGCAAAGCAAGCGATCTATGTCGAGCTTACTCAGCTGAACAAACTTATCTCGCAAGCGAGTCAACCTTGCTGGCGCTTTTTTTCGAGCAAACAGCTCCATTGGCTGAGGTTCAAAGGTCATCACAACCGATGGTAACGCAAGTTTCTTCGCTTGGTCAGACACTTGCTGCAATACTTGTTGATGGCCTCTATGTACGCCATCGAAATTGCCAATAGTCAACACACAACCATGATGCTGTGTCTTGATATTGTGAATGCCTCTGATCAGTTCCATTGGATACTGCTTTATGCCTCTGTTTAACTTTGCACTGTGTGAAACTGACGGATTATATACCAATCAACCTTATTCTGTCCCAGCTTTTAGGTCTTTAAAACGTATACCGAGTAAAAACACGACCGCGAGATAGACCGCAGCGCCCAGCGCAACCAGCATTCCTAATACGCCACTGCGATGAGCAAAACTCCAGTTTAACCATACGGACATGTCTTCAAGCTGCCACAAGATCGCAGCGACCATTGCGCCCCCAGCAATCACAAGGCGAGCAATAAATAAGACTGTACGTTTAGAGACTTGATACACACCAGCAATATGCAGCCCACGATACAACAGGGCCATATTCACAAATGCCGATAACGCCGTCGCGATAGCCAATCCAACATAACCGTAGAAATAGGCAAAAATAGCGTTAAAAACCATATTTGTTACCATCGCAACAATGCCGTACTTCACTGGTGTTTTGGTGTCTTGTCGTGAGTAGTAACCCGGCGCAAGCACTTTAATCAACATAAAGTTGAGCAAACCTGATGCATAGGCTAGTAACGAGAGAGACGCTTGATGAACATCTTGTGGTGAAAACTCACCACGCATAAACAGCACCATCAACATTGGTTTCGCAAGCACCATCAAACCAAGCATCGCTGGGATGCCTAGCAAAGTGACCATTCGCACCCCCCAATCCATCGTATCGGAGAAACCCTCACTGTGTGCATCTACGTGTTTACGTGACAATGCTGGCAAAATAACCGTCGCGATAGCAATACCAAAAAGACCTAATGGGAATTCCAACAAGCGATCTGAATAATACAACCAACTGATCGAACCGGTTTGTAGAAAGCTGGCAATAAAGGTATCGAACAACAAGTTGATTTGGCTGACCGAAACACCAAATAAAGCAGGAATCATTAGGGTACGGATCTTAACTACACCAGGATCGCGCCAACCCCATTTCGGTTTCACCATCACTCCCGCTTTAATAAGGAAAGGAATTTGGAATAGAAACTGAACCAAACCTCCAAGGAATACCCCTATCGCAAGGCCGATCTCAGGTTGTGACATTTGCGGTGAAATAAACCAAGCCGCAAAGATGATCATCACGTTGAGGAAAACAGGTGTAAAAGAAGAGACGGCAAACTTACCTAAAGTATTAAGAATGGCTCCGGATAACGCGACAAAAGTAATGAACCATAAATAAGGAAAGGTAATTTTTAGCATAACGCTGGCAAGCTCGAACTTCTCAGCCGATGGACCACCATTCATCCAATCAAGGAACCAACCAAAACCAAATAGCGCCGTAACCACACCTGAGCCAAGAACACCAAACAAAGTAACAATAGAGACAATGACCCCTAGTGTACCTGCGGCGCGAGCAATCAGTTCACGGGTTTTATCCATGTCACCTTGAGCATGACTTTCCGTTAATACGGGTACAAACGCTTGAGAAAATGCACCTTCTGCAAACAGTCGGCGTAGAAAGTTAGGGATCTTATTTGCAAAAAAGAAGACATCAGCACTCGCGCCTGCGCCCATTAAATTTGCAACCACTACATCACGAACTAAGCCTAGAACGCGAGATATTAATGTCATAGCACTGACGATCATGCCAGACTTGAGCAGTCGTTTACTCACTTTAACCTCGGTATATCACCATTAGATAACCAACCCTATTCCTCTAAGCCTTTGAAAGCTCCAAATCGGAGTTAAAAATATATCCGCTTATTGTTAGATCTAGCGGATAATTATTAGCATTGGTCTAAAAATACTGTTAGAATCCCCGCCATCTTAACCGCGATAACCTTTCTTACCAAAACTTGTTTTGGTTTCGATGGGTTTTTGCACAAATCATTTGACATTTAAGCGCAAATAGGGGATATTCCTCGCCCTTAAATTGTCATAGAAATAAGTTTTTGGGAGTTAGACCCTTGGCAAATAGTAAATCTGCTAAGAAGCGCGCTATCCAAGCTGAGAAACGTCGTCAGCACAATGCTAGCCGTCGCTCAATGATGCGTACTTACATGAAGAAAACTGTTGCTGCTATCGAAGCAGGCGACAAAGAAGCTGCAACTGCTGCATTCGCTGTAGTTACACCTATCCTAGACCGCATGGCGACTAAAGGCCTTGTTCACAAGAACAAAGCTGCACGTCATAAGTCTCGTTTCGCTGCACAAATCAAAGCTCTATAATAGAAATTTGATTTTACAGTGAAGAAAAAACCGGCTTTTGCCGGTTTTTTTATATCCAAATTTCACTCAACCTCAAACGTTCGGCACTAAAAAAGCCAGCAGTGCCAGCTTTTCACATTTCTCGAAGTCAAACATCTGCGTTTTCGCTTCAGTTTCTTTCCTATTAATTTTCTTTACAATAAAGCGCATGAAGCGTTTTAATGAGCGCTTTTACTTCATCACTTTTCAATGTGTAGTAGACCGTTTGTGCTTCTTTTCTTGTTGCAACTAACTCATCACGACGAAGCCATGCTAGATGCTGAGATAATGCAGACTGACTCAACGCTAACTTTGTACATAACTCCCCAACAGACAGCTCTTGGTTATGCAACATGCAAAGAATTTGTAAACGTCTTTCGTTCGCCATCGCTTTAAGTAATACGACAGCTTTCGCGGAGTTCTGCTCCATATCTTGTAAATTCATAGTTAGGCCTCTAGCGACAACGTACTTACCTTATTACTGGCTAGCTTGTTGTGTTGCAAGAATTTTATAATTTTGCCGATAGTAATCTATTTAAATAAGCAACGGAACGTGCTCATTCAAACATTTGACCAAAATCTGCATCACATACGTTCTTCACTGCGGGGTGTTGGATCATTCGTTCGGCAAAGATCACGTAATACTCTTCTTTTAAATCCTCGACATGTCCAAGTAGCTGCAAGCTGCAATCATCTTCTATCTCTGACATATAAACCGTTGGTGCTAAAAAGATCACGTCATCACGATAACGTGCAAATGCTTTCATTAACGCGACATCATCAAACTCGCCTAATACGTCCGGCTGTAAACCCTGTCTATCAAACCATTGCAGAACCTTACGTCCCATTGCCGTTCGGCTTCCTGGGATCAAGAGCTTCTTCTTCTCTAAAACTTCAGGAAATTTAGCATCGGGAACGTCTGAAGAGGCAAAAAAACTCATGCTACATTCACCTAACTTTTTGCTGTACAAGCCTGGGCTTTGTGTTGAATCGACAGGGCAATCAGAAAGGATCATATCCAACTTATGCTGAGAAAGTCGTTCTAAAAGTAATTCATGCGTCGACTCATAACAGCGCAAGTGAATGCTATTGTCTTCTGGAACCGTTGTCATGAGAACTTTACTGACCAAACGCTTTGAGAGTGCATCCGCGACACCCACTTCAAATAGGATATTAGAATGCTGACTATAATTGACGATATCGAGCATTTCATAGCTCAAACCAAACATACGATCTGCGTATTTAAAAACCAATTGCCCTAACTCTGTTGGCTCTACACTACGACCATTTCGCTTCGTCAACTTGCCTTTCATACGTTCTTCAAACGCTTTAATTTGTCCAGTCACCGTTTGTGGTGTCAAAAACAATGCTTCTGCAGCTTTAGTGACCGACCCTTGCTTGCAGACCATCCAGAAGTAATAGAGGTGATTATAATTTAAATGCGACATCGCCAATCCCTAAAAAGAAGATGACACTTTTTATATCAAATGTGACACCGACAAACAATAACCTCGGAAAAACCTTACACTTTTCACAAAAGAAACAATTTTTACCGAAAAAACAATTTTCAAGCTGTCATAAAACTTGAAGCAAAGCGCAGTTTTTTACTCTCAAAAAGAAAAACAACAATATTCAAATCAATAGTTAAACCCATTAAAAATCAACAATTTAACTTGCAAGTCTTTTTCAATAACGAATAACTATCAAAAAGAATAATAAAAATGTTCTATAGAAAGTGGACTGTAATATTACTGAAATATTTGTTCTCTAACATCGCCCTCAGTTTCAACAACAGACCAAATAAACGAACTGAAAGGTCCACGGAGAAAATTATGATGAACCAAGCTACTTCTACAGCAGCGCCGATTTCGAGTACGACTCGCTGGTTACGCTGGGCTAACTTGGCATTCATGTTATATCTGCTTCTTCTAGCAGTATCTATGGTTGGTAGCGGCTTTAAATGGGCGACTGGCGATCAAGCTAAAGTACTATTTGAATTTGCCTCTCACCCAATCGCAGGTCTAATGATCGGCTTGGTGGCGACGGCACTGATCCAATCGTCAAGTACCGTTACTTCTATTATTGTAGGTTTGGTTGCAGGTGGCTTACCTGTAGAAACCGCTATCCCTATGGTAATGGGCGCAAACATCGGTACAACAGTAACGAATACTCTTGTTTCGCTTGGCCACGTACGTTGTAAAGATGAATTCAAACGTGCATTTGCCAGCGCAACAATTCACGACTTCTTTAACCTACTTGCTGTTGCGATCTTCCTTCCTTTGGAAATGATGTTCGGCATTCTAGAAAAAGTATCTCATTGGCTGGTATCACCACTACTAAAAACAGGTGATATGAGCATGGGCGGTTTTGACTTCATCAAGCCAATCACGAAACCAGTAGTAAGCGCAATTAAAGAGCCACTATCTACGTTTGGTGACACTATGGGTGGTGTTGCACTAATCGCTCTAGGTATCGGTACTATCTTCGTCGCTATCACTGTAATGGGTAAGCTGATGAAGAGCCTAATGGTTGGTCGTGCACGTGACATCCTTAAGAACGCTATCGGTCGTGGTCCTATCCACGGTATCGTATCAGGCTCGGTAGTAACGGTACTTGTTCAGTCTTCTTCTACGACAACAAGTCTAATGGTTCCACTCGTTGGTTCAGGTGTTCTAAAAGTACGTGACATCTACCCGTTCACTCTAGGTGCAAACATCGGTACATGTATTACGGCTCTACTAGCAGCAACAGCGGTATCTGGCGAGTTCGCAGTATTCGCACTACAGATTGCTCTTGTACACCTAACGTTCAACATCTTAGCGACATTACTCATTTTTGGTATCCCGTTCTTACGTGAGATTCCAGTAAAATGCGCAGAGCTTATTTCTGAGATGGCAGTAAAGAACAAAGCCGTTGTAGCAGCTTACCTGCTAACGATTTTCCTAGTACTTCCTGGTTCAATCCTTGCGCTAACTGTATAACAGAAAGATTACCATCGCTTTACTCAAAAGCTCGCAACCTCGGTTGCGGGCTTTTTCTTTTTTGCACCTTCCACACCGTAACTCGGATCAACCAATCACCGTAAGTGAGCACATGTTCATCATTCATTAAAAACAACTACACCAATTTAGATATAAAAAAATGGGCTGCCCATTAAGGTCAGCCCATTCACTATTTTCGTGTTCGTTATACGGAAAACACTCGTTACACTGAAAACGGATATTGAATTGGATCGTGATGCTCGTAACCATCAACCCAAAAATCATCCAGTGTGACCCATGTTTCCAAATCTTCTAGCGATTTGATTTCCGGGTTGATATGGAACGTTGCGGCTTTCAAAGGCTCACGCTTCAACTGGATATCTCGCATTGGCGCTAACTGATCTTCATAGATGTGCGCATTAACAATCTTATGGTACGCCTGACCAGGTTTCTTACCCGTGATCTGCGCCATGATCGCTAAAAACACATAAACTTGAACCATATTAAAGTTCAGACCTAGTGGCACATCACAAGAGCGCTGCGTGCTGTTTAGGTACAGCGTGTCACCTAACAGTGAGAAGTGATGGCTGTACATACATGGACGTAAACACCCCATGTGGAATTCACCAGGGTTGTAGAAGTTTAGGATTTCACCACGGTCATCCACACCGCGCGTTAAATCATCCACAATCTTGCGCAGTTGATCGATGTGACCACCATCTGGCTTCGCCCATGAACGACCTTGAACGCCGTATACACGCCCCATATCGTCTTCACCTTTACGATGTGGATTGTTCAGCCATGCGTCATTTAAGTTTGCGTTCGCATCCCACGTTTTCGTACCAAGCTTACGGAAATCTTCTGCGTTATCGTAGCCACGAATGTAACCAAGCAACTCAGCGACTGCCGCTTTCCAAAAGCTCTTACGTGTCGTCACTAATGGGAATTGGTTGTTAGCAACATCGTAGGTCAAGTCAGCATTAACAACCGTAAGACAACGCTTACCTGTACGCTCGTTCTCAACCCAAATACCTTGGTCAACGATACGCTGACACAAATCTAAATACTGTTTCACACCAATTCCTTACTTCGTTTCTACTTTCGCTTTGTCTTGGTAAAGACCACGTTTGTATGCCCAAACCATCATCAAAATACCCAAAATGATCATTGGTGAAGATAGGATTTGTCCCATCGAAATATAACCACCAAATAAACCAAGTTGCGCATCAGGTTCACGGACAAACTCAATTAGGAAACGGAATGTACCATACCCAGCGAGGAATAACCCTGACACCGCCCCTAATGGGCGAGGCTTTTTGATAAACCAGTTCAAGATAAAGAATAGAACAATGCCCTCAAGGAACATCTCGTATAGTTGTGATGGGTGACGAGGAAGTGGACCACCGTTAGGGAAAATAATGGCCCATGGCACATCCGTCACGCGTCCCCATAGTTCACTGTTCATGAAGTTACCCAAACGGCCCATACCCAGCCCGAATGGCACGAGCGGAGCAACAAAATCGGCCACGCCAAAGAACGTACGACCGTTCTTATGTGCATACCAGAACATGGCAGTAATAACACCAAGTAACCCACCATGGAAAGACATGCCGCCGGTCCATACTTTAAACAGGTACAAAGGATCTGCTAAGAACAAATCAAAATTATAGAAAATGACATAGCCAACGCGGCCACCAATCACAACCCCTAGAAACCCTGCAAACAACAAGTCAGATACTTGCTCACGAGTCCAACCACTACCAGGCTTATCAGCACGTCGGTTTGCTAACCATAATGCAAACATAAAACCAATAAGGTACATCAAACCATACCAACGAACAGAAACAGGACCAATAGAGACTAAAACCGGGTCAATATTGGGAAATTCAAAGTATCCCTGAGACATAAATCATTCTCTTCTAATTACTAGTAAAACCAATATATCTAAGTAAGCTCAAGGTGCTTAATTCAGCAACAAAACCCTGAACCCTGCATCTTGAAGTCACTTAGCTACAAACTTAAAGCAGCATACTCGCTGCAACAAATATCAAGAATAGTGCGAATATCTTTTTCAATACCGCAGTTGGAAGGGTCGTCGCCAACTTTGCCCCCACTTTTGTCGTGAGCATTGAGGTCATTGCGATCGCGACAAGAGCAGGAAGATAGACATAACCGATACTGTACTCTGGCAAATTTTCTACGTTATAGCCGTGTAAAATGAAACCAATCATACCGGATATCGCAATCACACACCCACAGACAGAAGAAGACCCCACAGCTTTACGCATTTCAATACCATGCTTGTTCAAAAAAGGGACCGATAATGACCCGCCCCCAATTCCTGCAAGACTCGATACAACACCAATTCCCGTGCCATACATCATAGTAACTGGACTGCTCGGCATTGGCTTCGTACTTTTGGAGCGAATAGAACGAAACATTTGTAGCGCCAAAAACAGCACGATCACACCAAACACTTTCGGTAAATAATGGGTAGGAATAAACTCAGCAACGTTTGCGCCAACAAACCCGCCAATAATAACGCCAGGCATGAGCCATTTCACAACAAACATATCAACATTGCCGAGTTTAAGGTGATTCATCGCTGAAGAGCCTGAAGTCACAATAATGCTCGCAAGTGACGTTGCAAGAGCGATATGCATACTCATTTCGGTAGGGATGCCAGCAAAAGGCAGAAGATAAAGTAATGCAGGTACAACAATGAGACCACCGCCAATACCTAATAGGCCAGCCATGACACCAACAAAAGCGCCTAGCGCTAGCAACAACAAAAATAAAGAGATGGTCACGATTATTTACTTCTTACCAGCACGGATAAAGCCAGCAAAGCCTTGTTGAACAAAGAAATCATGCATCATCTGATGAATTTCTTCGCCATAAGAACATGACAGTGCTTGCTCGACGAGTTTTTCCAATTCTTCTTGTTGGCTATGGCGAATCAAGTATTTCACCTTAGCCACGTTTGCGGTATTCATACTCAAGCTGCGATAGCCCAAGCCCAATAGCAAGAGAGCGCCAAATGGATCGCCAGCTAACTCCCCACAAATACAAACGGGGACTTGATATTGTTCGCACACATCATGAATTTGCTTTAACGCCAACAGTACAGCGGGATGCATAGATTCATAGACATCGGCAACGCGAGAGTTGTTCCGATCGACCGCTAACAAATATTGTGTTAAATCGTTGGTGCCGACCGACACAAAGTCAACTCGATGTGCGATTGACGGCAGCAAATATATCATGGATGGGACTTCTATCATTACCCCAACCTTTGGTGCCTGAATACGAGCATCCAATAGCACGACTTCACTATAAGCCTGATTAATTAGTGTAACGGCATCATCAAGCTCTTTAATCCCCGAATCATAGGAAGCAGAATGCTCAAATTACCGCTGTCTGCGCTCGCTCTTAGCATCGCTCGCAATTGGATAAGAAAAATATCCGGATGATCCAAAGTAAAACGGATACCACGCCAACCAAGAAATGGGTTGTCTTCCTCTATTGGTAAGTAGGGTAACGGCTTATCACCACCAATATCCAAAGTGCGCATCACCACACGTTGTTCTGGGTAGCTATTCAATATGGCTTGGTACTGATGATACTGCTCATCTTCGGATGGAAAGTGATGCTGAAGTAAAAAAGCAATTTCAGTTCGATATAGCCCTACTCCATCAACGCCCTGGTTGATGGCAATATTGCTATCGGCACTTAAACCTGCATTCAGTAATATTTCAATATGACGCCGGTCTTGGGTTACTGCCGGTAACGCAAGGTCTTTATTGACCATCGCAAACAGCTCTGATTCTTCATTGACTAAGCTGCGGTATTCTCGCAAAAGTTGACGATTCGGTTCGAGAAACACCTCACCTGTATAGCCATCAACAATCCCTAGTTTACCCACGACGGCTTCAGTATTGAGAGGGGCTCCCATAATGGCAGGAACGCCTAACGCACGCGACAAAATAGCGGCGTGGGAATTTGCGGCCCCCTCTAACGAAACAACAGCAAGTAAATATTGCTTTGGAATAGAAGCTAATAGCGTTGCGGTGAGTTCATTCGCAACTAAAATCACAGGACGATCAATTGCGGAATGTTCTTGTTCACTATTGTGCAAAAAATACAACAGTCGCTGACCAAGTTCTTTGATGTCTTGTGCCCGTTCACGAAGATACACATCCGACATACGCGCAAAACGATTGGAGTACGTTTCAACGACTTGACGCAGCGCCCAGTCGGCTCGGTCACCTTTCTCTATCTGCTTTTTAAGATCGCCACGAAGCATTGGGTCATTGAGCAAGTGAGTAAACAGATCAAAGATTGCCAACGCATCTTTATTAATTTCACTATCCAGCTTTTTTCTCATGCGTCGAAAATCATTCAACGCTCGTTCCACGGCAACAGCTAGGAGCTCATGTTCGCGTTCTTTATCCAACGTAGATGCAGGAAATACATCATGCAAACAAGGCTGAGTATTATCAAACCAAAACTCACCAATGGCGACACCTGTTGATGCAGGCAAACCTTTTATAACGCGAGGCTTAGATGCTAATTGCCAATGACCTAGGTTTTGAGCATGTGCAATCAAAACGGCAAGCTGAGCAGATAAAGTCACAAGGAAAGACTCTTCCATCTCGCTAAACAAGCGCGGTGTTTTTTGTTGGATGACAAGAACACCTAACACTTTTTTACGGTAAATAATGGGCGTACCAAGGAATGAGTGATAGGCCTGCTCACCAAGTTGAGGGAAGAACTTAAAATCAGGGTGGGTGAAAGCTTCTGCAAGATTTAGTGGTTCTGCACTGCGCTTAACCAACCCCACTAAACCCTCATTAAAATCAATATGAATGCTCTTGCCTTCAAAAATAAGGCCTTGAGTTGCCATTAACTCAAGGCGCTGCATTTCTTCATTCGCAAGATAAATAGTACAACACTCAGTACAAAGGGCCGAGCAGGTCTCCTTTACTAAGATATCAAGAGCCAAGTGTACATCATCGACTCGGGAAACTTTTTCAACTATATCCCTTAGCTGACTAAGCATGTTAATCCTCTATCTACGCAGCTTTTTTCTTTTACCTTTCGTTTTGCGTTCGCGAAAAGGCATAGCTAAAGATGCAAATTCTTTCATTGCACGGCGATAGACATCTCTTTTAAAAGAAACAACTTGCCTAACTGGATACCAATAACTCACCCAGCGCCAACCATCAAATTCAGGGGATTTCCCTCGCTGCATATTGATTTGAGATTCATCGCTCTCTAATCGCAGCAGAAACCATTTCTGTTTTTGGCCGATACAAACAGGCTTAGAGTCCCAACGCACGAGTCGCTTTGGTAGTTTATATCTTAACCAATGACGACTTGTTGCAATGATCTTGACGTCTTTTTTCGTCAAACCGACTTCTTCATATAACTCTCTGAACATGGCTTGTTCAGGAGTTTCACCTTCGTCAATCCCACCTTGTGGAAATTGCCATGAGTGTTGCCCGTATCGTTTAGCCCAGAAGACCTGACCATGGTTATTACAGATTACAATACCAACGTTCAGTCGGTAACCATCGCCATCTATCACCGGCTAACCTCTATGAATAATTTTATATTACCGTGATTTTTCCACATATCCCCATTACTAGCAAACTTACTGATGTGATATGAGCAAGATTTATTACCATTTCACCGATTCTGGATATCTTTTAACCAAAGCGGACTTTATCAACACCAGTTTGAGACCTAGTCCACATTTATTCACCTTTTCTGTGAATAACTTTGTGAAGAAAAGCCTATCCATAAATATTTTTGGTCATAACAATTACTTCAACCATTACTACTAAATTCCGAATTTAAACTTAAATAACTGATATTAAATGCAAAAACTTATAATTAGGTAAGTAAAAAGAACAAATCATACTGATGATCTTTTCGCCAAATCCAGATCGGTCAAAGATCGCTCAATAGACTATTTATCCACATTCAACTGGTATGAGTTCATTAAAACAACGGAAAATCAAGTCTCAATCGGAGCAGTAACCCCTGTTAATTTATCCAGCTCAAGAAAGGATCTTTTATGACTTACACCAAACTGTGGATAAGTTATGGATGGATCGATATTTGTCCCGTTCGTTGAAATCTTAGGCAGTGCCAATACGCGTAATTTGTTAGAATCCAATTTTGTCTTACCACTACAAGAGTTATGAAACCAGAACCACAATCTGAAGCGGAACTAATGGAACGCGCGCATGACATCGCAGGCCTAAGCTTTGCAGAACTTGCAGAGGAAGCTGGTATGAAAGTACCTGATAACCTTAAACGCGATAAAGGCTGGGTGGGACAATTACTGGAATGGCACCTAGGGGCTGTGGCTGGCAGTAAACCACAGCAAGATTTTACCAAGCTAGGTATTGAGCTTAAAAGCATTCCGATCAGTTACACTGGAAAACCATTAGAGACCACCTTTGTTTGCGTCGCACCACTCACTGGTGTGCACGGCCTAACATGGGAAACCAGTCACGTACGTAACAAATTGTCTCGCGTACTTTGGGTTCCTGTTGAAGGTGAGCGTGAGATTCCCCTATCAGAGCGACGTGTTGGCAGCCCCTTAATCTGGTCTCCTAATCAAGAAGAAGAGCACATTTTAAGAAGTGATTGGGAGGAGCTCATGGAATTGATCGTGTTAGGAAAGTTTGATCAAATATCTGCAAGACACGGAGAGGCGCTACACCTCCGTCCAAAAGCAGCAAACGCTAAAGCATTAACGGAAGCATACAGCGCCAATGGTAAACCGATCAAAACATTACCTCGTGGATTCTATCTCAGAACACAATTTACTGAGCAGATCCTGCTTAGACACTATATTAGTGTTCAGCAAACTTGAGTTGAATAACTTTCGTTAAACAATCTTAAGCTAAACAAGCTTAAGTTAAACGAACTTAGTTAATGAGTAACGAGAGATAACTCAATATCGCAATATGAAGCCGCCCCTTCATTGCCAAACTCTTCATAAGCGTTACGTAATCTCAGATAGGCTTTATCAATCCCTAACCTAAGCAGCTGTTCTTTCACCAACTCTAGCGATCCGAAATGCATCGGATCTTCGCCGTCCTTAATCGGCTCTAGTTGATGCTTATATTCCACTGCTAGTAGATAGTCAGAGACATCAGAACAACCGATCACAAAAACCTTAGGTGTCTTGTAGGAGTCTTTGTGGTGGCCATGCACCCACATGTCCAGTTGATGTATCTGCATAATGCACCTCCTTTAAGATTTAAGTGTAGCTCTACAATTCTGAGCTTTCGAGCCATCTCAATTCAGAACGGAAAGCATTTGCGGTGGCGTGTAGAAATCCCCTATATTGAAATGACTTATACCAATCACAGTAAGTGAGTGGCAGAGGTAGCGCAGGTAAAACGACTTTATCGAGCGTTATCACAAGCTAGAGTGACTCGTGATTTACGACGATTGGTTATTATTCAGTCAATGATTATTCAAGGACGTGAAATGCAATACACTAAACTTCCGCACTCCTCACTCGAAATAAGCAAGATCTGCCTTGGTACAATGACGTTTGGTGAACAAAATACCGAGCATGACGCATTTCAACAAATAGACTTCGCTCTCGATCATGGGGTGAACTTTATTGATACTGCAGAGATGTATCCTGTACCACCCGATACCAATACCCAAGGTTTGACTGAGCAATACATTGGTAACTGGTTGACGAAAAGTGGTAAACGCGAGAAAGTCATCCTCGCCACTAAGATCGCAGGTCCGCGCAATGTGCCTTATATTCGAGAGAATATGAGCCTCAATCGTCGCCATATTCACACCGCAATCAATGACAGCTTAAAACGCTTACAAACCGACTATGTGGATCTATACCAATTGCATTGGCCTCAGCGTCAAACCAACTGCTTTGGTCAACTCAACTACCCTTATCCTGAATCTCAAGAAGACGTTACCTTAATCGAGACCTTGGATGCTCTAACTGAATTAGTGAAAGCAGGAAAAGTAAGGTATATCGGTGTTTCTAATGACACGCCTTGGGGAGTGATGTCGTTGTTACGCCTTGCAGAAAAACACGATTTACCACGCATTGTGTCCATTCAAAATCCATACAACTTGCTCAACCGGAGCTTTGAAATTGGTTTATCGGAAATAAGCCATTACGAAGGTGTTCAGTTATTAGCGTACTCTCCTCTCGCTTTCGGTTGTTTAAGTGGTAAGTACCTCCATGGAGAAAAACCAGTAGGCGCTCGCTGTACAAAATGGGAACGTTTCGCTCGCTACTTTACACCTCAAGGTATAAAAGCAACGGAAGCCTATGTGAACCTAGCAAATGAATACGACTTAGACCCCGCTCAAATGGCTCTCGCGTTTGTCAATCAACGTCCATTTATCGCTTCCAACATCATTGGTGCGACCAACCTAAAACAGCTAAAAGCCAACATTGACAGTATCGACATCAATTTAAGCGATGAATTGCTGATAAAAATCCAATCAATCAGCACAATTTACTCCAATCCTTGCCCATAAAACAAAAAAGCGGCTGACCATCAAGATCAGCCAATTAACGGAGCCCATCATTGAGTCCAGCGAATTACGCAGGTTTCAACTTGGGCTTTTGCTTACGTCAGTATTCGCGAAGTTAACACACGACGAAGATGGCGAACTCTGCGATCGACTTGAACTTCATCCGGTGTGCGAGTCAAAATAGCTCGACCCTCAGCATCCAATCCCATGTCTCTTAGCATGTGAGCATTCAACCATGGAATATTTTTGCTACTACGACGAACGGCGCGCTGCCACTGCTTCTCTTCACGGATCAAATCCGCTTTTACTAATAAAGTGGCGAGCTTTAAATATATAGAATGACGCATAACTTTTCTCCAAATTGCTTTAAACAAGCGACTGGGAAAAGTAGCGCGGATACAAACAGATCGATTCTTTCGATACTAAGCTGCTACTTTCCCGCAGCCTAGTCAAAATAGGTAGGTTACGGACTAATTTTTGTCTCGAGTGCTAATAACGTCCAGCTTGTTCGCCTTAAAGGTGGTTCGAACAATCGGCATACGATCAGCGCAAGCAATGTGGTTAACAACGTAATGTTTCATCTTGCGCCTCCTAGCTAAAAATTAATCCGTGGTTGATAAGGTATAGCTCTTTGAGCTACGGTTAAATTGTAAGCAATAGAGATTAATAATCAATCATTTCACTCATAATTATTCAAAAACAAAGCAATGCGCTAAAACTTAGTTGCATATTGTTTTTGATATGACATATTCAGCAAATGAATATGTTAAATGCAAAATTTTATAAATAGATTCGATAACGATAAAACTAACACCTCAAAAGATGGCCTGCTATTGACTAGCATTGGTATAGCTCTCTATTAGTGTAACTATCTATTGGCGTAACTACCTATTGGTGTAACTACCTATTGGTGTAACTACCTATTGGTGTAACTACCTATTGGAGTAACGGTGTACCACGATATGACAAATATCAGATACCACACCTTAGATTTATAGATGGCGAGCTTATAGATAGTAGATTCATAAACGATTAATGTATAACGTTAGATATATAAAAGGAGCGTAATGACGCTCCTTTTTAAACTTTAAGATATCTCAATGCCAAAGCTTTATACGGTATGCTCTGAAATCAAGTTGTGTTTATTTAACAATCGATACATAGTTGCACGAGACACACCCAATTCTTTCGCCGCATTTGATACTTGACCTGAGTGCGATTCCAACACCACCATCAGTGCATCACGCTCACTCTTTTCTCGTATTGATTTCAAACTGCGTTTTACTTCATTGCGCTGCGGTAAATCTAGATGATGCTCTTCAATCAAGACGCTATCCGACATTAATACTGCGCGCTTCACTTGATTCATTAACTCACGTACATTACCAGGCCAGAAATAACGCGTTAAAGACTTAATTGCATCCTCTGAAAAACTTTTTGCTTGGGAGTTATACTCTTTCGAAAACTCTTGCAGGTAATAGCAAGCCAACAATGCAATATCACTTGCTCTCTCTTTCAAACTAGGAACATTGATACGTAAAACATTGATGTAATGGTAAAGCTCTTCGTTAAAATCACCGTCTATGAGTGCTTTCTCCACATCCGATGAATTTGCAGCAAGAATGCGTACATCCACACTCTTAATACCATCAATTGTCTCTATCGTTCCCTCTTGAAGAAACCTTAAGAGGTTCATTTGCTGATCTTTTGAAATGGTGAGAATGTCATTGAGTAGCACGGTCCCACCATCCGCTTGCTCTAGTAAGCAAGGGCCAATACTTTCGTCCGCACCAATACCAAAGACCTCTGCCTGAAAGCGCTGCTCATTGAGAGCACGACAGTTAATCGATAAGAATGTCTTATGAGAACGGGAAGAGACTTTATGAATCGCTCGAGCAACGGCCTCTTTACCAGTACCGCTTTCGCCATAAATGAGAATGCTGACATCCGTTGGCCCAATTCGCTTTACTTGATCGCGCAAGCGCTTCATTGGAATTGAATCGCCAATCAAGCCCATATCTAAGCTATTACCAAAACTTGGCCATACTTTCTTTTCAAGTTTAAGCATACCCAGTTGGTGACCAATGGTACTTAGAAGTTGTGCGTCGGGAATTGGCGCGGTAAAAAAATCAATGCAGAAGTTAACGATGAATTGGCAAATCGTATCCACACCAAGCTGGGATTCGCGAATAAACGCCAACCAACGCACATGTTTATGAGAACTCACTAAGTTTGCTAAACCATTAAGGCTGAACTCATCATGGCTGAGGTCAACTATACCGATACATGGTCCAATATCTTCCAACAGCGTGTTAGCTTTACGTAGATCACCGACTTGGTGACACTTCCATCCCACTTGTTCTAGAACCGATAACCAAGGTTCATAGTTACCACCCACTACAACCAGTGAGCCCGGAATGGAATCCATCTTAAACTGCCCAGCCATTCACTAACCCTTATTCTTTATTGAAAATTCGTATCCCCACAAAGCACCCTTGTGAGCGGGTTACATTATCGAGACAAAGGTCACGCTCGTCTGTCTCAATATTAAGACTATGCAATAGATTGAGAATTTGCGAAAAAGGAATCACATAAACTCTCACTATGTTGGATTAATTATTTGAAATTGCTCGAATTTTAAAAACAAAAAAACCACCCGAAGGTGGTTTTAAAATTCTATGCTGAAACAGAAATTACGCTTGTGGACGCATTGCTGGGAACAGAATTACGTCACGGATAGTGTGCGTGTTAGTCAATAGCATAACTAAACGGTCGATACCGATACCTTGACCTGCTGTTGGCGGTAGGCCGTGCTCTAGTGCAGTGATGTAGTCTGCATCGTAGAACATTGCTTCATCATCGCCAGACTCTTTCGCTTCAACCTGTGCTTTAAAGCGCGCATCTTGGTCTTCTGCATCGTTAAGCTCTGAGAAACCATTTGCTACTTCACGGCCACCGATGAAGAATTCAAAACGGTCTGTGAAGAATGGGTTGTCATCGCTACGACGAGCCAGTGGAGAGATGTCCGCTGGGTAGCCAGTGATGAACGTTGGCTGCATTAGCTTAGGTTCAGCAGTTTCACCGAAGATTTCTTCAAGAAGCTGACCACATGTCCAGAAAGATTCTACTTCAACGTGAACAGATTTCGCGATAGAAACCATTAGGTCACGGTTTTGAATATCTTCTTCTGTTAGCGCTTGGATTTGCGCATGGTCAGGGTTGTAGTGTTTGATTGCTTCAAACATGCTCATACGCGTGTAAGTGCCGCCAAATTCTACAGTATCTTCACCGTAAGGCATTGATGTAGAACCAAGCACTTCTAGAGCGACTGAACTTAGTAGTTCTTCAGTTAGATCCATCAGATCTTTGTAATCCGCGTACGCCATGTAGAATTCCATCATAGTGAATTCAGGGTTATGACGTGGAGAAAGACCTTCGTTACGGAAGTTACGGTTAATTTCGAATACGCGGTCGAAACCACCAACAACTAGACGTTTTAGGTATAGCTCTGGTGCGATACGTAAGTACATTGGCATGTCTAGCGCATTGTGGTGCGTGATAAATGGACGCGCACTCGCACCGCCAGGGATAACGTGCATCATTGGCGTTTCAACTTCCATGAACTGTTTAGAGATCATGAAGTTACGGATTGCAGACATCACTTTAGAACGAACTACGAATGCATTACGAGAATCTTCGTTAACAATAAGATCTACGTAACGTTGACGGTAACGCATTTCTTGGTCTGTTAGGCCGTGGAACTTCTCTGGCAGTGGACGAAGTGCTTTGGTTAGCAACTCGTACTCTTCCATGTTCACGTATAGGTCACCCTTACCAGACTTGTGTAGCGCACCTTTAACACCGATGATGTCACCGATATCTAGACCTTGATATTGATCTTTCAGTACTTTCTGCACTTCTTTGTCAGCGTAAGCTTGGATGCGGCCAGACGTTTCTTGAATCACTAGGAATGGACCACGCTTAGCCATAATACGGCCAGCAATTGCTACTACGTGGTTAAGCTCTTCTAGCTCTTCCTTAGTCTTTTCACCGAACTCTTTTTGAAGGTCGCCCGCTAGTGCGTCACGACGGAAGTCGTTTGGGTGGCCGTTCGCTTTGCAGCTCTTTCGGATTGCATCCAGTTTAGCGCGGCGCTCAGCAATCAGCTTATTCTCTTCTTGTGTAGAGGCTTCTTGTACAGTTTCGTTTTGAACAGCATCAGTCATTTTCGATGTATCCTGTTTTTGTCGGTGAAAAGCTTTATAGGCCTGATTTCAGGCTAGCTTCAATAAATTTGTCCAGATCGCCGTCAAGAACCGCTTGAGTATTGCGGTTTTCAACGCCCGTACGGAGGTCTTTAATGCGAGAGTCATCCAGTACATAAGAACGGATCTGGCTACCCCAGCCAATGTCAGACTTAGCGTCTTCATTAGCTTGTTTTTCCGCGTTTTGCTTTTGCAATTCAAGCTCAAATAGCTTCGCTCGAAGCTGTTTCATTGCCTGATCTTTGTTCTTGTGTTGAGAACGGTCATTCTGACACTGCACCACTGTATTGGTAGGAACGTGTGTAATACGAACCGCAGATTCCGTGGTGTTAACGTGCTGACCACCTGCACCTGATGCACGATATACATCGATACGTAGGTCTGCAGGGTTAATGTCGATAGCAATGTTTTCATCAACCTCAGGGTAGATAAACGCAGATGCAAATGACGTATGACGACGGCCGCCAGAATCGAATGGTGATTTACGAACTAGGCGGTGAACGCCCGTTTCTGTGCGTAGCCAGCCATAAGCGTACTCACCAGAGATCTTCACTGTCGCGCCTTTCAGACCAGCAACTTCACCTTCAGAGACTTCGATCACCTCAGACTTAAAGCCTTTTGCTTCAGCCCAACGAAGGTACATACGTAGCATCATGTTGGTCCAGTCTTGTGCCTCTGTACCACCAGAGCCTGCTTGCAAGTCAATGTAGCAATCAGAGCTGTCGTGATCACCAGAGAACATACGACGGAATTCAAGCTGACCTAGCTTTTCTTCAAGCTCAGCAAGTTCTGGTTCGATTTCGTCAAACGTTTCTTGATCTTCTTCTTCAACAGCCAGCTCAAGAAGACCTTCAACGTCCTCTACACCTTGCTCTAGTTGATCGATGGTTTCAACCACCGCTTCTAGAGATGCACGTTCTTTACCTAATGCTTGTGCGCGCTCAGGTTCATTCCATACATCTGGTTGTTCAAGTTCTGCGTTTACTTCTTCTAGACGCTCTTTCTTCGCGTCATAGTCAAAGATACCCCCTCAGGACATTCGTGCGCTCAGACACGTCCTGTAGACGGTTTTTAATAGGATTGATTTCAAACATGTTGGCTCAACATTTTAGAATAGAATTTAACCGAGAAATTCTACTCAAAAATGTGACGGAGATACAGGAAAATTTAGAGTGGGAAATCAGATTGCAATTAGAGTGAGCGCGGTTAGGGTATTTTTACCCCACTTTACGACAACCGCGCCCATAATCTGTCACAAACCGGCGTTACTTAGCTTCAATATAATCAATCATCAGCTGCAAAGATTGATTGCCACGAAACTCATTCACATCCAGCTTATAAGCTAAACGTACCGTTTTCACTGACGCATCCGGCCAACGGCGCAAATCGATATTAAACGCAATGCCATCAATCATCACATTGGTTGGATGACCTTTATAAAGAGGCTCTAGCATCAATTTGAGGTGTTTCTCCCCCACCAGTTTTTGATGTAATACTTTAAATTCACCATCAAATACAGGCTCTGGAAACGCTTGCCCAAATGGCCCCCCCGAACGCAACTGCTCCGCAATGTGCATCGAGAATTCTTCTGGCTTTAGTTCACCATCTGAGAGAATCACGCCTTTCAGTGCGGCGTCATCGAGCTCTTTTTTCACCACATCATCAAACAAACGACTAAAACGCTCAAAATCTTGCTCTTTAATGGTTAAACCCGCCGCCATTGCATGACCACCAAACTTGATGATTAAACCTGGATTCTGAGTATCAATAAAATCTAACGCATCACGCATGTGCAAGCCAGGAATCGAACGGCAAGAACCTTTAATTGTCCCCTCGCCACCATCCGCAAAGGCGATGACCGGGCGATGGTATTTCTCTTTAATACGCGATGCCAGAATCCCAATTACGCCTTGGTGCCAATCACGTTGAAACAAAGCCAAGCCATGCGGAAGCTGGGTATTTTCACCAAACTGAAGACGTTCACAAAAAGCCATTGCCTCTTGCTTCATGCCCTCTTCGATCTCTTTACGCGTCTGATTAAGTCCGTCTAATTCACTGGCCATACGGCGTGCTGCGTGGATGTTGTTGCACATCAACAGCTCAACACCGAAAGACATATCATCCAAACGGCCCGCAGCATTAATTCGAGGTCCAAGAGCAAAACCAAAATCAGATGCCACCAAACGACGCGCATCGCGTTTCGCGACTTCGATCAAAGCTTGAATCCCAGGACGAGCTTTACCTGCACGAATACGCTGCAAGCCTTGGTGCACGAGAATACGGTTGTTTTCATCAAGCGGTACTACATCAGCAACGGTGCCAAGTGCAACGAGATCAATCAGCTCCATCAGTTTTGGTTCTTGCATTCCTTGTTGTGCGAACCAATTTTGTTTGCGCATGTATACACATAGCGCCATCATGAGATAGAACGCGACGCCAACCCCCGCCAATGCTTTCGATGGAAAAGCACAACTGTCTAAGTTCGGGTTTACCATTGCATCCACTTCAGGAAGCACTTGGCCCGGCAAGTGATGATCGGTCACCAGTACTGTAATACCATTCTCTTTGGCGTAGCGCACGCCATCAATCGACGACACGCCGTTGTCGACAGTCATGATCATCTCAGCGCCCAATTCGATCGCTTGGTCGACCACTTCTGGGCTCAAACCATAGCCATCTTCAAAACGGTTCGGAACAAGATAATCGACGTTATTACTGCCTAGCATACGCAGTGCAAGGACCGATAGCGCAGAGCTCGTTGCACCATCGGCATCGAAATCTCCCACAACGATAATGCGCTTTTGCTTATTGATTGCTTGAAAGAGCAGTTCCACCGCTTGATCAATGCCACCTAACTGCTGGTATGAATGCAACCCACGGGCTGAGGTCTCTAATTGTGCGACATCCGTAATACCACGATTGATGTAGATGCGCTTAAGAATTTGAGGAATAGAATCAGGAAGAAGAGAAAGATCTGGTTCGGGACGTCGTTGAATTTCTATCATATTTGAAAAGAGCCAGCGAACACTGCTGGCTCTACTCCTTAGAGGATTATTGTTGCTCTAAACGTTTTAGCAATTCTGCTGGCGGAACGTATCCACCGACTAACTCACCGTTTGGCAAGAAAATAGCTGGCGTGCCAGAAATACCAAGCTCACGACCTAGGTTATAGTGAGATTTGATCGTTTCTTTACACTGCTTAAGGTCTTTTGCTGGATTATCAAAAGTACGGTCAACTTTTGCATTGTGCATTGCTGATTTAGGATCTTCTGCACACCAAATGGTCGCCATTTGATCGGCAACAGAGCCCGTTGCGCCTTGGCGAGGGTAAGCCATGTAGCGAACCGTGATGCCTAGATCGTTATAACCTTGCATTTGGCTATGTAGACGCACACAGTAGCCACATGTGATATCAGTAAATACCGTTACAACATATTTTTCATTCTCGGCTTTGTATTCAATAGCACTGTCAGAAAGCTTAGCAATTTTTTCAGCATTGATTGGAGCTTGACGCTCAGCAATCACATCTTTGTAACCACCATTATCATCGATGGCGTAAAGTGTACCAGCAATAAAGTAGTCACCATCATTTGATGCGAACAGCACACCACCATTGGTTTGAATTTCTAACAATCCAGGGATATCAGCCGGCTGAATGTTAAGAATCGACACACCCAATTTCGAGAATTTCGCGATTAGCGCTGCTTCATCAAAGTTGTGTTTTGCCGCTGGCGCGACTTGTTGTGCTGGAGTTTCCGTTTTTGCCTGACTTTCTTCAGCACCACAAGCGGTTACGAAAAACGGTAAAGTCAGCAGAGTTAGTTGGCGTAATACACGCATTAAGTTCACCTTAAAATAAAATCGTTTCATCCAATAAGATCATGAATAAATGAAACAAACCATCATTATGCTCTTGGGTGGTGTTGACTGTGAATTTGCTTTAATCGCTCAGTCGCCACGTGAGTATAAATTTGCGTAGTCGATAAGTCACTATGCCCTAAGAGCATCTGTACGACCCTGAGATCTGCACCATAGTTCAATAAATGCGTTGCGAACGCATGGCGCAATACGTGCGGCGACAACAGGTCTGTGTCAATCCCGGCAATCACCGCATAGTATTTAATACGATGCCAAAAGGTTTGGCGAGTCATTTGTCTCGCTCGCTTACTTGGAAAAACAACATCCGACGTGGTATCACCCAATAGTGCAGACCGGCCTTGCTTAATAAATGTTTCAATCCAATCGACCGCGTTCTCCCCCATAGGCACAAGACGCTCTTTCCCACCTTTACCTGTTACACGCACTACGCCTTGACGTAAGCTAACATTTTCCATTGTCAGACTTACAAGCTCTGTGACACGTAGCCCCGTAGCGTAAAGCAACTCTAGCATGGCTTTATCGCGAAGCTCTATGGGATCATTCGGATCCGGCGCATCTAATAATGCATCCACTTGCTCTTCACTGATGTCTTTTGGCAAGCGTTGTGGCAATTTCGGACTCACTAACAAAGCACTTGGATCATCCGATCGCACTTTCTCTCTGTGAATATATTGAAACAAACGACGAATTGCCGACAGCATACGTGCGCGAGACGTCTGTTTATACTCCAAATCTACAAGATATGCCTGATATTCTTGAAGCCCTGAAAAGCTAATAAAATCGAGACGATAGTTATTTTTCGCCATCCATGTAAGCAATTTCATCAAATCATTTCGATAAGAAGCCAACGTATTTTCTGATAAACCACGCTCCATCCACATCGCATCTAAAAATTGCTCAACAAGCCCAAAATCTTGTTGATTGACAGTCTGTTGTGCTGTCATGAACGCACCTTTATCTGTTTATATTTACAGTACTGAGAGTAAGACACCTGCCCAACCAATACCATAAAAAAATCATCCCCTTAAGGATATTCGCTGCAATCTTCCCCAGTTTATGGTTAGAATCGACGATAACAGCAACATAAAAACGATGAATATCATGAAAATCGGACTGTTTTACGGCTCAACTACCTGCTACACCGAAATGGCAGCAGAAAAAATTCGCAACATCATTGGTGCTGACCTTGTCGACATTCATAACGTGAAAGAGACACCGCTATCACTGATGGCAGACTACGACTTGCTACTAATTGGCATATCCACTTGGGACTTTGGTGAAATCCAAGAAGACTGGAGTGCGATTTGGCAAGACATTGCAACCACGCCACTGAAAGGAAAAGTCATCGCTCTATTCGGTTTAGGTGACCAAGAGGGCTATGGCGAATGGTACCTTGATGCAATGGGTTTACTTCATGATGAGCTCAAAGCAACGGGCGCACATTTCATCGGTTACTGGCCAAATGAAGGTTACGAGTTCGAAGCATCAAAAGCGCTGACAGAAGATAGCAGTCAATTTGTTGGCCTCGCACTGGATGAAGACTCCCAATACGAACTCAGCGATGAGCGCATCGAGAAATGGTGTGAACAAGTGTTAGTGGAGTTTCACGACACACTATAGTCATCACGACACACTACAGTCAGCACCAACGTTGACAAAACAGAAGACAAACAAAAAGCCCGGTGAATTTCTTCACCGGGCTTTTTTATTCAACGTATTTTAGGACGAGACCACGTGTTAGCAATTATGCTGCTTCTTCCGTTAGTTCTTGCTGAGCAGATTTTGCCAAGAAAAAAGAACATGCAATTGCAGCAGTAGTTGGTAACAACCAGCCCATACCGATACTAAATAGTGGCAGCATATTAAATGCAGAAACATCCACACCCGCAACTTTCGCTGCATCAATCAATGCAAATAGAAGCGATACAAGTAGAACCATACGATAAGCCGTGCGTGGATTTGGTAGACGGTTACGAACAAACGTCAATGCAATTAGCGCTACAGCCACTGGGTACAATGCAAATAGAACAGGAACAGAAAGCGCGATCAACTGAGCAAGGCCAACGTTAGCAACAATCGCACAAGCCACACCATTGATTACAACCCACTGCTTGTAAGACACAGAAGTCTTTGAGCTAAAGAAATCTGCACACGCAGAGATCAAGCCAATCGCTGTTGTTAGACACGCAAGAAGCACGATAATCGAAAGAACGATCTGACCGTAAGGACCAAACAATGCTTGAACGTACTGGCTTAAAACAATACCACCGTTATCAGCGCCCGCCGCCACAGTTGCACTCGTCGCACCAAGGTAGAACAGTGAGATGTAAACAAATGCCAAACCAGCTGCAGCAATACAGCCAGCAAAGATTAGGTACTTCGTCGTTGCTGCATGTTCTGTAATACCTTTGCTGCGCAATGCGTCAACAATCAGCATACCAAACATAAGTGCACCAAACGTATCCATTGTATTGTAGCCTTCAAGGAAACCTTTCGTTAAAGGCTGCGTCAGGTACTCACCTTGTGCTGCAATCATCTCGCCTTGCGGGTCAGCGAATACCGCAACCGCTAGAATGATAAGACCAATAAACAATGCAGGCGTAAGCACTTTGCCGATCACATCTATAAGCTTACCTTGAGACCAAGCAAAGAACATTGCTACTGCAAAGAACAAGATAGAAAAAATGGTTAGATGCGCTTGAGCTGCATCAACAAAGAAAGGCTTAACAGCCATCTCGTAAGCAACAAGGCCTGTACGAGGTGCAGCAAAAGCAGGGCCGATGATGATAAAGATCAACGCCGCCATTAGCACTGCCGCTTTCTTAGGAAGATCTTGAGTTAAGTGATCCCAAGAGCCGCCTGCAACAGCAATAGCAACGATAGTAATAAGAGGTAGACCTACCGCTGTTAGCAAGAAACCGAACATTGCTGGCATCAAGTGATCGCCTGCTAGCTGACCCGCTAGAGGAGGAAAAATGATGTTACCAGCACCCAAAAAGAACGCAAAAAGCATAAATCCTAATGCGATAATATCTGTTAGTTTTAACGTCTGCTTCACAGATAACCCTTACTTTTTAATTAATCGAATGTTGTGTATGCATGGCCACTTTTGATTAATCCATGGCTAATAGATAATCGTGGCTTTGTCTCTATGTTTTGCCGCATAATGACGAAATGCTCAACATTTGGCAACCATAAAGAAAAAAACACCACATTAATTCAGTTTGAAGAGATAAAAGCAGTCATATTCACTACTTTAAATTATTAATATGGCACTTTAAACCAAGCAAAACAACATACCAAAAAACAACAAACAATACACAAACCCATACAAGTGCGAAACAACAGTATTATTAACTTAAATTACGACGTCGTTCTTTCTGAATGTATAATATTTACCCTGCACACTGGTTCTAAAAGCAAAGTGAATAACAAAATAGTCCTGGGAAAACAAAAACCATAGATGATGAACAACGGTAAACAGAATGAAAACGGAACCATTTAAAACAAAAGGTTTTAACTTTAAGCAATTCTCGATTCGTGACGGCGAAAGCGGAATGCCTGTAAGCACCGATGGCGTCTTGCTTGGAGCATGGGCGAAATGCCCGCCTAGAAGCAACATTTTGGATATTGGAACAGGGACAGGTTTATTAGCGTTAATGTGTGCTCAGCGCTTTCCTGACGTGATTATCACCGCTCTAGACATTGAATCCACGGCTGTCGAGGCAGCTCGAAATAACTTCGAGCTATCGCCTTGGTCAAACCGGCTGAGAGTGATACACAGCGATATTAATCAATTTGAGCCCACGCATCTTTTTCATCGTATTATTTGTAACCCTCCCTACTTCAATAGTGGCGAACAATCTAAACAAAGCCAGCGAGCTACAGCACGGCACACCAACACTCTAAAGCACGGTGAATTGCTCAAACGCTGCTATACGCTACTCGACAAAACCGGCAAAGCCAATTTCGTTTTACCGATCACTGAGGGGGAGCAATTTATCGCAATGGCAAAAGGCGATGGCTGGTACTTATCGCGGATTTGTCGTGTACAATCATCACAGAAAAAGCCTGTACATCGATTACTATTTGAACTAAGTAAACAAGCTTGTGATACTCAAGAATCGCATCTTGTTATTCATTCAAATGAGGGGTACAGCCATGAATTTACGCAGCTAACTCGTGAGTTTTATCTTAAGATGTGAAATAACATGTGATCCTTATCACCATTCACTTTATAATGTGCGACCTTTTTAAATTCTATGCTGCTTTGGCGAACCATTAACCAAGCTTTGCTTGCGGAGAACTCATTGTGATCAGAACCTTTGCTGAACTTGATCTAGACCCTAACCTACTTGATGCCATTGAAGAGATGGGTTACGAACGCCCAACCAAAATTCAGGCTGAAGCGATTCCACAAGCGTTAGATGGTCGTGACATTCTAGCGTCAGCACCAACAGGTACAGGTAAAACTGCGGCATTTGTTCTGCCAGCACTACAATACCTGCAAGACTTCCCGCGTCGCAAGCCTGGACCAGCGCGTATATTGATCCTAACGCCAACTCGCGAACTTGCTATGCAGATAGCCGATCAAGCACGAGCACTCGCAAAAAATACCAAGCTAAACATCTTCACCATCACTGGTGGCGTACAATACCAAGAGCATGCTGACATCCTAGCAACCACACAAGATATTGTTGTTGCTACACCAGGTCGTCTTCGCGAGTACATTGATGCAGAACGTTTTGACTGCCGTGCGATCGAGTGGCTTGTTCTAGACGAAGCAGACCGCATGCTCGACATGGGTTTCGCCCCAGCCGTCGACCGTTTATCTGCTGAGTGTCGCTGGCGCAAGCAAACACTTTTGTTCTCTGCAACGTTGGAGGGTAAAGGTGTTGAGGGTTTCACTGCCGATCTACTGAATGAACCTGCTGAAATTGACGCAAAATCTTCACTGCGTGAACGCAAGAAGATCGCTCAGTGGTATCACCGCGCAGACAATGCCGAGCACAAACTTGAGCTACTCAAACACATCATCACGCAGCAAGCTGAACGCACGATTGTATTTTTGAAAACTCGTGAACGTTTGGGTGAGCTTCGCGCTCAACTGGAAAGTGCACAAATCCCGTGCTCTTGGATCCAAGGAGAGATGCCACAAGATCGCCGTAACAACGCGATTGCACGATTCCGTGACGGCACAGTGAATGTACTGCTTGCGACTGATGTGGCGGCACGTGGTATTGATTTACCCGATGTATCTCACGTAATTAACTACGACATGCCACGTACGGCAGATGTATACCTTCACCGTATTGGTCGTACTGCACGCGCGGGTAAAAAAGGGAATGCAATCTCTATCGTGGAAGCGCACGATCAGCCTATGCTTGATCGCGTTGCTCGCTACGTAAAAGAAGACATCAAAGAGCGCTTCGTAAAAGAGATGCGTCCTAAGCACAAAAAGCCTGTGTTTAAGAAGAAAAAGAAAAAAGACGACAAGAAGAAAGTAGCGAAAAAGAAAGTCGCTAAGAAGAAGTAATCTTGTCTGGTTTTCTCGTAGAGAAAAAACAAAAGGGTTGGCAGTGCCAACCCTTTTTTATTTCTACTATCTAGCAAGAGTCTATTCGCTAAAAGCCATACTCTTCGGCTCTGATTTAATTCTGCTCTTCACGCTTAAATACCAACTCAGTTGGCGTCGACTCTTCTTCTACAAAGTAATAACCCGCAGTATCAAATTGAGTTAAATCCGCTACGCTCTTGATGCGGTTTTCAATAATATAGCGAGCCATCATGCCGCGCGCTTTCTTCGCGTAGAAGCTAATGACCTTGTACTGTCCATTCTTACAATCTTTAAAGATTGGCGTAATCACTTGTGCATCCAGGTTCTTTGGTTTCACCGCTTTGAAGTATTCATTCGACGCAAGGTTGATCAATACATTATCGCCTTGAGCATCAATCGCTTCATTAAGCTTATCGGTGATGACATTACCCCAGAATTGATACAAGTTACTGCCTTTCTCATTGGCAAGCTTTGTTCCCATCTCTAGGCGGTATGGCTGCATTAAATCTAACGGCTTCAACAAACCATATAAACCAGACAACATACGCAGATGATCTTGAGCGTAATCAAAATCCGCTTCTGACAAGGTTTCTGCATCTAAACCAGTGTATACATCCCCCTTAAAAGCCAGAATAGCTTGGCGCGCATTATCTGTCGTAAAGGTCTCACTCCATTCTTGGAAACGACCCACGTTTAAATCAGCGATCTTATCACTGACTTTCATCAGAGACGCAACATCAGCAGGAGTTAGTTGGCGACAAACTTCAATCAACTCTTTTGAATAGCGAACCAACTCCGGTTGAGTGAACTTTTCGACCGCAAGCGGTGATTCATAATCAAGTGTCTTTGCTGGAGAAACGACGATAAGCATGGCTGTAAACTTCCCTAATTCTATTTTTCATTAGAGTACAAAAAAATACCCTTAACATAAAGTTAGATAAAAAAGTTAGAAAGTCCCTTACGTACAAGGACTAATCAAAGTTTATCTAACTTTTCCCTCTAGAATCTAAGTTTTTGCGTTTACTTAATACATAAAAGACAAAATTAGATCGATTACTGTTGTGGATCTTCTAAACAGTTTATCTAAATTTTTTGTATTGGAAAGAAATGAGTTACACGATTTACTAAATTAGTTATCGATTAATTTAAGCATT
>NZ_CAJIMW020000687.1:0-53077 GCF_905175395.2 Vibrio sp. B1REV9
AGTATGATCGTTAACCTGACATTCTCGAGTTTAGTGGGAAATCAATGAATGATATTGATTACTTATTTTCCATCAGGCAAATCAGTACATAATTTCAAACATTGTTAGACGGATTAAAGCGCCTAAAGATAAAGCGCCAAGTGATATTGTGAGTTTATACGGAAATCAAAGTAGTGCATCTATTCCTTGCGCCATCTCTCATACTTTAGGTGGAAAGGTGGTATCTGTGAATGATGTTGTACTCTCTGGTTTTGGTGTCGGCTTGTCTTGGGCAAGCGCGGTGCTGTCATTAAACAATGCATACGTGTCTGAAGTCGTAGTGTTATAAAAGAGAGAGAAAAAATGAATAAAGAGCAATTTCTTGAAGAGCTAACAGATGTTCTTCAGCTAGAAGACGCAATTAATGAATCGACAAATCTCAAAGAGCTTGAAGAATGGGATTCGATGGCTCATTTGGGTGTGATTTCGATGTTTGATATTGAGTTTTCAAAGAATATCACCAACGCTGAACTTAAAAACATTGAAACTGTGTCTGATTTGATGGCTCTAGCCGGTTTATAAGGCAGTATCGTGTCAAAATTGTATTTAGTCACAGGTGCAAGTTCGGGTATTGGATTAGCGATTTGTCAACAGCTATTGGCAGAAGGTCATCGTGTTATTGGTGTTGCTAGAAGTGAAAAGATCGATGTTAAGGTTCTTATAGAACGATACCCTAATAGATTCTTTTTTCACTCTAGGGATCTCTCTGAGCAAATAGATGATATTCCGAAGTGGATGAAAGAGCTCGCTACAACTTATGGGTGTTTTTCTGGCGTTGTATGCGCTGCTGGATTATCTAAAGTTATGCCAAATCGCTTTAATACCTATGAGCAAATGATAGAGGTATTCAACCTCAACCTATTCTCATCCCTAGCGGTAGCAAGAGGGTTAGCTCAGAGAAAAGTTATTGACGAAAGTGGAGCTAGCATCATCTTTATTGCTTCAGTGGCTGCAACTATCGGAACAAGTGGTTTAGTTAACTATGGTGCGTCTAAAGCTGGGCTGATCGGTGCGGTTAAATCTTTAGCTAAAGAGTTTGCACCTATGCTAACTCGAGTCAACAGTATTTCTCCTGGATTGATTAAGACTGATTTGACACAGAATATTTATGAGCCCGAGTACTTTGAAAAACTAGAAAAACTCTACCCGCTAGGGTTAGGTAATGTTGGTTATGTAGCTGATGCTGCATTGTTTTTATTGTCAGATAAAGCAAAGTGGATCACTGGCATCGATATGGTCGTTGATGGTGGTGTATCTCTTGGTTGTAATGAGTAGGTAGTTATAGATGGAAAAGTATATTGAGCTAGTTTTGTCCACTCTGCATGAAATGGGTGAGGATGAAGATAATGAGGCTTTAGTTGAAGCTCATGAAAAAACAAAACTGTTTGGTGCAAGCGGCGTTCTAGACAGTGTGGGTATCGTATTCTTGATCACTGAACTTGAAGAGAAGATTAGTGATGATTTTGACGTTGATGTCACGTTGGCAGATGAAAAGGCCATGAGTCAAGTGACCTCTCCTTTCCGAAATGTTGAAACGCTGGCGAAGTATATTGCACAGTTGGTAGAAGAGTAGAAACTAAATTATGCCGTTGAATATTGTTATTACAGGTTCTAGAAAAGGTCTGGGTAAAGCATTAGCAGAGCATTATCTGGCACAGGGGCATACCGTCATTGGTTGTAGCCGTCAGGAAAGCAGCGTTGAACATGAGCGTTACCATCATTTTGAATTGGATGTAACCGATGAAAAGGCGGTTGTTTCCATGGTGAGAAGTGTGAGAAAGCAATTTCGTACTGTTGATGTATTGGTGAACAACGCAGGCATGGCAGCGATGAACCATTTTCTGACAACGCCTTTGAGTAGTGCTGAGAAGGTGATGGCAACCAATGTGTTTGGTACCTTTTTGTTTTCTAGAGAAATAGCAAAATTAATGATGAAACAAAAATCGGGGTCTATCGTTAATTATTCAACGGTCGCTGTACCATTAGATCTTGAGGGTGAGGCGATCTACGCAGCAAGTAAAGCGGCAGTAGAATCATTGACCAAAATATCAGCTAAGGAGCTGTCTCCTTACGGTATTCGAGTTAATGCTGTTGGTCCAACCCCAGTACCAACAGACTTGATCAAAGCCGTGCCAAAAAAGAAGATTGAAGAGCTTATTGAAAGCCAAGCAATCAAACGACTTGGGAAAGAAGACGATGTCATTAATGTCGTTGATTTTTTCATCTCACCAAGAAGTGAATTTATTACTGGTCAGGTGATCTACTTGGGAGGGGTGTTCAAATAATGGAATATTTAGATAAGCTGTCAGGTTATTCTGATGAAGTCGCCTTGAGCTTCAACTCTGAACAACACAGTTACAGTGATCTCAATCAGAATATTAAGCGCTTTGGGAATGACCTAAAACAAATTACTCAAAGCCAAGTCGTTTGCATTGTTAGTGATTATTCATTTGATGCTATTTCTTTATTTTTTGCTCTAGTGAAGAAGAAGTGCATCATTGTCCCGATTGTGAGTGAGAACCAGGAAGAAGTTGAAAAACGAATTGCTGTGATAAAGCCTGACGTGGTGATTAACCTACGTAAGTCAACAGGCATTGCTTTTGAGCAGTTTGAGCAAGATACAGCTAATCGTCATCAATTGATACTGGATTTGATATTTCGCGAGCAGTCGGGTTTGGTTCTCTTTAGTAGCGGCAGTACTGGTGAGCCTAAAGCAATGATCCATAATTTAGATGTATTGCTGGCTACTTATGTAGATAAACGACCGAAGTCATTGTCTATTATGGTATTTCTGATGTTTGACCACATTGGGGGGTTAAATACGTTACTCAATTCTCTTTCGATGGGCGCTAAAATTGTTATCCCAGAAAAGAGAGAGCCAGAACATGTCGCGATGTTGATCGAGCGTGAGAAAGTCAATTTGCTTCCTGCCTCACCAACATTTTTAAATATGATGCTCATTGCTAATGTACATCAGCATTACGACCTTAAGTCTCTAAGAATGGTGACATATGGCACTGAAGCGATGCCTGAAAGCTTGTTGCTGCGTTTGAAAGCAACCTTACCTCGAGTTAAGTTGCTGCAAACATTTGGTACGAGCGAAACAGGAATTGCTCAAACGTCTAGCCGCTCTTCAAGCAGTCTAGAAATTAAGTTTGATGACCCAAATCAAGAGTACAAGATCGTCAATAATGAACTTTGGTTGCGCAGTAAAACGCAAATAATGGGTTATTTGAACCATGATATGAGTAGCTTTTCTGAAGATGGCTGGTTCCAAACAGGTGATTTGGTCGAGCAGTCGGAAGATGGTTACTTAAAAATTATCGGTCGAGCAAAAGAAGTCATTAATGTCGGCGGTGAAAAAGTGTTGCCGAGTGAGGTAGAGTCAGTACTACTTGGTATTGATGGTATCGAGGATTGTGTGGTTTATGCGGCAGCGAATGCAATTACAGGGCAAACCGTTGTAGCTAATGTTACACCTAGTGCAGGTACAGATCTAAAAGAGTTGAAAAAACAAATCCGTAAGTGCTGCAGAGCTCAGTTAGATACCTATAAAGTACCGACTAAGATTAATTTCAATACAGATACTGGTGTTAGTGAACGATTTAAAAAAGTTCGTATTAATAAATACAATAATTAATTATCTGAGCAAGGTAATCGAAGAATGATCCCTTTTAATAAGCCTCCAGTCGTGGGTACTGAGACTACATTTATTCAACAGGCACTTTGTAGTGGAAAACTGAGTGGTGATGGTGCATTTGGTCATCGATGCCAGGCATGGTTTGAACAGCAAACCGGTTGTCAAAAATCGCTACTCACCCCATCGTGTACTCATGCACTTGAGCTTGCTGCATTGCTAATAGATATTCAGCCTGGTGATGAAGTTATCATGCCAAGTTATACTTTTGTAAGCACAGCCAATGCGTTTGTGCTTCGTGGGGCTAAAGCGGTCTTTGTTGATGTTCGTCCTGACACTATGAACATTGATGAAACCAAAATTGAAGCAGCGATCACGAAGAAAACTAAAGCTATTGTGCCAGTTCACTATGCAGGGGTTGCCTGCGAGATGGATACAATTATGGCTATTGCGAAAAAGCATGGTTTATTTGTTGTTGAGGATGCCGCTCAAGGGGTAATGTCAACTTATAAAGGGAGACCTCTAGGTTCAATTGGTCATTTAGCAGCGTATAGTTTTCATGAGACTAAAAACTATACTTCTGGCGGCGAGGGTGGCTTATTGCTTATTAATGACAAAGCCTTTGTTGAGCGTGCGGAAATTCTTCGAGAGAAAGGCACCAATCGCAGCTTGTTCTTTAGAGGGATGGTTGATAAATACACTTGGGTTGATGTAGGAAGCAGCTTACTTCCGAGTGAGATTCAAGCTGCATATCTATGGGCACAATTAGAAAGTGCAGACGCAATTAATAAAAAAAGAATCCAACTCTGGAATAAGTACTATGATGAGTTGAGTGTATATACCACTACTCATGGTATCGAATTACCTACTATTCCATCTGATTGCCAGCATAATGCTCATATGTTTTATCTAAAGTTGAAAGACTTAGACCAAAGAATGCAATTTATTGACTTACTTAATAAACAGCTAGTCATGTCAGTATTTCATTATATTCCTTTACACTCTTCACCAGCAGGAAAGGAGTTCGGTGAGTTTATTGGAGAAGACGATTATACGACAAGAGAAAGTGAAAGGTTGGTTCGGTTGCCTCTCTATTTCAACATGGAAGATAAAGAGCAATCTGATGTTATTAAAGCAATAAAAGTTGTTTTAGACAAAGTGGAAAAGTAGTTATGTTATCTCATGATATTAAACATGTATTTTTGGTATCTAGTGCAGAAGTTTTTTCACCACTATATTTGGATGCATTACTATATAAGGCGAATATTCTACCGGAGTCAATATGCGTTGTATATTTTCAGAGTAACGCTAGCTTTGTTAAAGAGCCCAAGAGAATTGGTCATATTAATTATGTAAATTTTTCCGAAGTTGATCGTTCAATATTCATTAATGCTAAAACGATAACCTATTTCTCATTGAGTCCACTCAATTCTTCGCATGTAAAGGAAGTATTGGAAATTGATTCTAATATTAAAAATAAGTGTTATATGTTCATTACGGATGATGAAGTTGAACGTTGGTTAAAATGTATTGATAAATATGGATGCATCAAACCAGACGCGAAACTTTTGATTAGTGATAACGACGTATGGGTATTGGGCCGACAACAATATTTTATCGCTCTAGATACTACGTTTCGAAACAAGTTGAAAAGAGTCTTAGAACGATCAGATATTAAGATTGTTGATGCTGGTGTTATATTTGACACCTTACCAACACTTTGTTCGGAAAAATTAGAAAGTGCTATTAATTTAGAGTCAATTCATAAAGTAAAAAGAATAATGTTAGGTTCTAAGCCCAACGCTTTTAATTATAAGGAAATAAAATCTTTTCTTAGTGAATTTGTCTCGAGAGGAATTCACAAACAATACAAATTTATTGTTATGTGGCCGAGTCAACAGTGGCGAAAACGCGTTATTTTGGAACTCTACTTATTTTATTTACGAAAATTTAAGAAAGAGGTTGTTGACCTCTCTGTAATTACTTCGCTTTCTCCTTTGTCATATACAACTTTAGTTATGTCTAATACTCACTTAGTTCTTCAACCTCGTGGTGGTGCAAGTACGGCCAGACAATTCATGAAGTGGGGGCAAGGCGTGGTTTGTGTTGCCAGTGACAGCCATAATGATCAATTTTTTTGTGAGTCTCAGTCTGTCGATCTGATTCGCTACAGAACTTATAGTCAACTTATTGACCAATTAGAAAGAGACGTTGATATAGTAAGTAATGCTAATAAAATTAAAGCAGAAGAAAAGAGATCGTTGGATATGTTGATTGAACTTTATAGCTAAACAAGTTTAAAGCATCATTTAAAGAAAAGTGCTAAAGTAGATACAATTAAATCTAGGAAAATCAAGGTCTTTAGACTTTCTTAGATTCTATATTCAGAAAAAGAGCATATTATGTTGAATTATAAATCAATTTTAATCACTGGCGGCACCGGTTCGTTTGGTAAACAGTTCATCAAAACCATTCTGGAACGTTACCAGGATGTTAAAAAAATCATTATTTTTTCACGAGATGAGTTAAAGCAATTCGAACTCAAGCAACAGTATCCAGCCAAAGACTTCCCTCAATTGCGCTTCTTCATCGGCGATGTTCGCGATCAGCAACGAATGATCCAAGCTTGTGAGGGGGTTGATGTAATTATTCATGCCGCAGCTATCAAACAAGTTGATACAGCAGAATACAACCCAACAGAGTGTATCCGCACAAACATCACCGGTGCGGAGAACGTCATTAACGCAGCTCTACAATGTGGCGTGAAAGATGTGGTTGCTCTATCTACTGATAAAGCTTGTGCCCCTATTAACCTTTACGGTGCCACAAAGTTAGCGTCAGATAAGCTATTTACAGCCGCAAACAATATTAAAGGCTCTAAAGACATCCGTTTCAGTGTTGTTCGTTACGGCAATGTAATGGGCTCCCGAGGTTCTGTTATTCCATTTTTCTTGAATAAGCGAACTGAGGGTGTATTGCCTATTACTCATGACGAGATGACGCGTTTCAATATCTCACTGCAAGATGGCGTAAACATGGTGATGTACGCACTAGAAAACCATTTAGGCGGTGAAATCTTTGTACCAAAAATTCCATCGTACAAAATTTTGGATATTGCAGAAGCGGTTGCTCCTGAATGTGAAACTAAAGTTGTTGGTATCCGCCCTGGTGAAAAGTTGCACGAAGAAATGATCACGGATACTGACTCATTGAACACTATTGACTTAGGTAAATACTACGCAATTCTGCCATCTGTATCGTTCACTTACACAGAGCAAGAATATCTAGAACACCACAAAGCTGAAAAAGTACCGTTTGGTTTCAAATACAACTCAGGTACGAACACAGAGTGGGAAACAGTAGAAAGTTTACGTGCTCTAGTGAAAGAGCATGTCGATCCAAACTTTACAGTGTGAGAACAGCAGTGATTCCTTACGGTAAGCAAGACATTAATCAGCAAGATATTGATAGCGTTGTTGATGTATTGAATTCAGACTTTCTGACTCAGGGGCCTCAAGTCCCTGCGTTTGAACAAGCACTTATTGATCATACCGGTGCTCAATATGCACTAGCAGTTAATAGTGCGACATCAGCGTTGCACATTGCCTGCCTTGCACTTGGTTTAGGAGAGGGAGACTGGCTCTGGACCTCTCCGATTACTTTTGTTGCATCAGCAAACTGTGGTTTGTACTGCGGTGCTCAGGTCGATTTTGTTGATATTGACCCTGACACTTATAACATGTGCCCACAACGCCTAGAAGAAAAGCTCATCAAAGCGAAAGCTGAAGATAAACTTCCTAAAGTCGTTGTACCGGTACACCTGTGTGGCCAACCGTGTGATATGTCGGCGATTGCTAAACTGGCAAAAGAGTATGGCTTCAAAGTAATTGAAGATGCTTCCCATGCTATTGGCGGTAAATATCTGGGCTTACCGATAGGGAATTGTGAATACTCTGACATCACGGTATTTAGCTTCCATCCTGTCAAAATTGTAACCACAGCGGAAGGTGGTGCGGTAATGACTAACCAAAAAGCCTTATCTGACAAGATGGCTTTGCTTCGCAGCCATGGTATCACCCGAGACCCTGAGCAAATGGAAGGCGAGAGCCACGGTGGTTGGTACTACCAACAGATTGATTTGGGTTTTAACTACCGCATGACAGAGCTTCAAGCGGCATTGGGTGTTTCTCAGATGAAGCGTTTAGACGACTTTATTGCAGCACGTCATCACCTTGCTGATCGCTACAATGAGTTATTGAAGTCCCTACCAGTGGTATTGCCATATCAATTGGAGAATACTTACTCTGGTCTTCACCTTTATGTGATCCGTTTACAGTTAGAACAAATCTCTTTGACACACAAAGAGGTGTTTGACGCCTTGAGATATAGGGGGATTGGCGTGAACTTGCACTACATCCCTGTCCACACTCAACCGTATTATGAAAAAATGGGTTTCAGTGTGGGGGATTTCCCTGAGTCAGAGCGCTATTACAGTGAAGCGATTTCTCTTCCTATGTTCCATTGCATGACGGAAGCACAGCAAGATACGGTTGTTCAGGTACTTACTGAAATTTTGCAGGGGCGCTAATGAAAGTCGCGATTATTCCAGCTCGAGGTGGTAGTAAGCGCATACCGAGAAAAAATATCAAAGCGTTTCATGGTAAGCCTATGATTGCTTATTCTATTGAAGCAGCCATCGCCTCTGGCTGCTTCGATAAAGTGATCGTTTCAACAGATGATGAAGAAATTGCAGCTGTGGCTAGGGCTCATGGTGCTGAAGTACCGTTTCTACGCCCGGCAGAGATTTCTGATGATTACGCGACAACAATGGATGTCATGGCTCACGCTATCCATTGGTGTCAAAATGATGGTTGGGACGTAGAAGCGGTTTGCTGTTTATATGCAACGGCACCGTTTGTATTACCAGAGGACTTACAGCGAGGTTATGCTCTTTTACGAGACACTGGCGCACAATTTGTCTTTAGTGCAACCTCATTTCCATTCCCAATTCAGCGTGCTATTAAACTCGACGAGTTCGGCTCGGTTTCGATGTTTTCGCCTGAAAATGAACAAGTAAGATCGCAAGATCTAGAAGAAGCTTATCATGATGCTGGTCAGTTTTATTGGGGGAAAACCAGTGCATTTTTAGCAAGGCTTTCTATGTTCTCCCCTCACAGCAAAGCCGTGCTTTTACCTCGTAACCGAGTTCAAGATATTGATACTCCTGAAGATTGGGAGTTGGCAGAAGCCTTGTTTTCTGTACTAAAGCTAGCTAAGTAACAAATAGGTTGAGCCATGAAAGTTGTTTTCCGAGTTGACGCCTCTTTATTGATCGGAAGCGGTCATGTGATGCGTTGTCTCGTCCTTGCTGATGAGTTAGGCCAAAAAGGGTATGATATTGAGTTTGCCTGCTCCCCGCTTGATGGGGACATGCGGGCGTTTATTCGTGAGCGAGGATTTAATGTTATCACCCTTGCTAAGCCTCAACGTATCATCGCACCACAGCATGACGCTGATTATGAGGCTTGGCTTCAAAAGAGTGTCACAGAAGATGCACAAGACTTCTTAGCAGCGGTCAAGGCGGCAGATCTTGTTGTTACGGACCATTACGCTATTGGCGCTGAATGGCAAGAAAAAATTGTTGCAGTACTAGATTGTTGCTTACTTGCTATCGATGATTTAGGACGATGCCATAGAGCTGATTTAGTTCTAGATCAAACTTTAGGGCGAAGTGAAGTTGATTACGCTTCGTCCAATACCGAGGCTCTCGTTGGCAGTGAGTATGCGCTGTTGCGAATGGATTTTTCTAATAAGCGAGAAGCCGCTCTTTCTAGACAACTATCTGATGCGCCCCTTAAAGTGCTTGTCTCTATGGGGGGGATTGATGCACCAAATGCGACACTGAAAGTTTTAGAGAGTCTTTGTTGTCATATTAATGCCGACTTTACCGTTTTGTTGTCCCCTAGAGCGCCTCATTTTCAGCAGGTGAATGCATGGTGTTTAACGCAACCCAATGTTCGACATCAAGAATTTGTTTCTGATATGGCGAGTGTAATGCTAGAGCATGATATTGCGATCGGAGCACCAGGAACTACAAGTTGGGAAAGGGCTTGTCTTGGATTGCCAAATATTATTGTCCCTCTTGCCGAAAACCAACAACTTATTTGTGAGCAGCTCGTAAAGCATAATGCGGCTATCCATGTTGATATCAAAGATATTCCATCGACGTTGCATGGTGCTTTTCTGAAAGTGATCGAGGAATGGTCTCAATTTAGAGAGGCTAACCTTGCTCTTTGTGATGGACGAGGAGTTCGTCGAGTTATTTTTGAAATAGAGCAATTAATTAGCAAAAAGCGCGATGGTGTGTCTTTGCAATATGCATCTCAAGACGATATCGCACTTATCTACGAGTGGCAAAGTCACCCAGAGACCAGAAAATATGCACTGAGCCCAACTATTCCTACTTGGGATGAACATCAGGCTTGGATGCTGAGAAAGCTAAAGTCGACTTCTGATTACTTTTATATGGTCGTTGATCGAACAGATAGAAGTAAAGTTGCTGCTGTACGTTTAGATAGAGTAAAAGCAGGGCATTACCTTGTTTCTATATTTGTTGATCCTAAAAGTTATGGGAAGGGAATTGCACTTCAAGCGCTAAATGCAATTGATGCGATTCACCCTGATGTCACGTTGCATGCAACGGTATTGAAAGCAAATGTTGCATCTCAACGATTATTCAAAAAAGCTTGTTATCAACAAGTTGATCAAGAAACTTATATCCGACAACCATTTGATTGAGGCAAAAATGAAGCCATATATAACCATTGACGGCCGCAAAATCGGACCGGATCACCCTCCATATATTATTGCAGAGCTTTCCGCGAATCATAATGGTGATATCAACCGTGCTTTCCAAATTATGGAAGAAGCGAAAAAAGCGGGTGCGGATGCGATTAAATTACAAACTTATACCCATGAAACCATCACAATAGATTGTGACTCGGAAGAGTTTCAAATTCATGGGGGTCTATGGGATGGCCAGACTTTGTATGAATTGTACAAGGGTGCTCATATGCCATGGGAGTGGCACAAGCCATTGTTTGAAAAGGCGAAAGAGCTTGGTATTACTATCTTCAGTTCTCCATTTGATTTTACGGCTGTTGAACTTTTGGAAGAGCTTGACGCTCCAGCTTACAAAATCGCATCTTTTGAAGTGATTGATCTACCGCTTATTAAACGTGTTGCTCAGACCGGTAAGCCAATGATTATCTCAACGGGTATGGCCAATGAAGAAGAAATCGCTGAGGCAATTAAAACAGCGAAAGATAATGGCTGTCAGGAATTAGTCGTTCTTCATTGTGTCAGTGGCTACCCTGCTCCTGCAGAGCAATACAATCTAAGAACGATAGCCGATATTGCAGAGCGTTTTGATGTATTGTCTGGTCTATCGGATCATACAATTGATAACGCAACAGCAGTCGCATCAGTGGCAATTGGCGCTTGTTTAATCGAAAAACATGTCACAATGGATCGTAACGGGGGCGGCGCTGATGATAGCTTTTCTCTTGAACCGCAAGAGTTAAAAGCATTGTGCCAAGATGCAAAAACAGCGTGGCAGGCTCTTGGGCATGTTAGCTATGAACGGAGCGAAGCCGAAAAAGGCAATGTGAAATTTCGCCGCTCTTTATACATAGTGAAAGATATTCAAGCTGGTGAACGAGTCACGGAAGAGCATGTCCGCAGTATTCGTCCAGGTTTTGGTTTAGCACCAAAATATTTGGATGATGTGATTGGTATGAGTGCCAAAATAAACCTCTCAAAGGGTATGGCATTGTCGTGGGATATGTTGAAAAACGAATAATCCTTAAGGGTATGAATAATATAAACAAGTTGGAATATGAGGTTAATCCAACTTGTTTAATAGTACTTCGGTAGTTTTAGAAGTTGTAATTACCTAATTTCCAATCATATAAATCTTTATGCAGATCTGATAATAGAATATGAATATCTATATTACTATTAACTTCTTTTAGATTAAAAAGAGAAGTGGAGTTAAGAGTGAATAAACTTATATTTTCTCCATTAGGGCATATCATAGCTTCTGCAGGTATATACTTGTCAATAATATCACACTCAAAATATAAAGAGTAATCCGTGTAATCACGAGGGTGAGGTTTGATCATGTTTATCTTATATTTTTCTATAATCTCTCGATATACTTGAACCTTTTCAATCTCAGAAACAATGGCTGCCTCACTAATTGGCTGTGTGAACAAAATATTCTTATTGTTCAATTCTAATGTAAATTGTTCAAAAACTAGCGCTAAACCGTATGATCTAGTATAGGCAAGAAAATCAGGTATTGTGAATGGTACTACTTTATTACATAATAGAGGGTCGGCTTGTTCGGGTTTTGATAAATAGACGTGCTGTATTTTCTTGTCATAACCAAGAGGAGATATAACACGGCCTTTTATTGCGCGCTTAAATCTTTTAAGTATAGGTATTTGGCCATTATAGTTACCTATGCCATCCTCAAGTATAGAGCCATTTTTAAAGTCGAAAAGAAAAGCATAAGTGATATGGTCATGTCCGAAGAAAGTCTTGCCTTGGATAAACTCAGTAACGTCATACTTTAATAGGCCAAGTTTATATAGCAAAGAATCCCAATTGCCATTGAGTTTAGTGTTAACAATAATGACATTATCCAACTGACTGTTTTTAAGAAGTGCTTCAAAGTCGACGTGGCTGACAAAAACGGTATTTTTGCTACCTTTATTAATATAGAGGTAAAGAAATAGAGCAAAGATAGAGTTTACATAACATACGTTACTATAATCAGAGCGTATTCTTTTATACGTGATAATTTTTTTCATTTATTTATTCTAAAATAAGAGTTGCGAGTCTATTTGCAATGTTCGTGTAGTTGGATAAAAATTTGGACTTCTGAAATTTTTCTGTGTCGCTTGGTACTTCTGAAATAAAATGTTGAGATAGTTTATTAGTGATATCTTTAATGTTATCGCCCACTTCACACAGTGAATGCGCTACGAGTAAGTCGACAATCTCTTTGAAATTGTAATAACTTGGCCCAGTGATTACCGGCACACCAAGCGCTGCAGGCTCCAACACATTATGCCCACCAATTTTGTCTCCAGCTAGACTTCCACCCATAAAACAAACATCCGTGGCACCAATAAGAGTGAGCATTTCTCCCATTGTGTCCCCAAGGTAAACTTGAGTCGATTCCGTTACTTCGGTTTGGCTTGTTCTCCGAACGGTGTTGAACCCTTGCTTTTGGCAAAGTTCAAATACGTTGTCGAAACGTTCAGGATGGCGAGGAACAAGCACCAATAGTGCATCAGGGTGTGACACTAGAACTTGTCTATGCGCTTCAAGAACTTGCTCATCTTCGCCCTTGTGAGTGCTGGCAGCAATCCAAACAGGGCGGTCGTGGCCAAGCTCAGTACGAAGTGCTTTAGCTTTTTCTCTTACGTCCTGTGAGATCTGAATATCAAATTTAATCGAACCTGTAACTTCTAGTCTTTCTTTGCTAATACCTAAATGCTCAAAACGTTCGGCATCTGATTCGGTCTGACAAAGTACTTTATCTAGACAAGGGATGAATAGGTTAAACAGGGGCTGAACTTTGGCGTAGTTCTTACATGATTTTTCAGAAAGGCGAGCATTTACCACGCTGATTGGAATATCTGCTTTATGGACTTCGTTTAACGTATTTGGCCAAAGCTCAGTTTCAATGATTAACATTTGCTTTGGTTGGCTCGCCTTTAAAAAGCCTTTAACTGCAAAAGCGAAGTCAATCGGCATATAGCGATGTTCAATCAAGTCGCCTAATTTGGCAATTTGCTCTGCGCCAGTACTTGTCGTCGTCGTGACGAGGATCGGTTGCTCTGGTCTTTTCTCTTTCAAAGCTTTGATCAGAGGTATTGCCGCAATACTCTCACCGACTGATACCGCGTGTATCCAAATTGGTCGTTCAGTCGATTCTAACTTCGGCGTAAAGCCAAAGTGCTCTTTCCAGCGTTTGCCAAATTTAGGCTTGTTTGGTTTGCTTTTGTACAAGCCAAACAACAAAATTGGTGAGGCAAGTGCTAACAGTAATGTATAGATAATACGAATTAACATGGGCTTACGGTAATCGCTTCAAGTTTTTGGATACTGTTAAGAACTTGCTTTGGCGATAACTCCGTCAAACACTTTAAGTGTTTAAACTGACACTCGCGTTTAAAGCATGGACGGCAGTCAATGTCGGTATGAACAATTTCGACTTTTTCTGCCAGTGGCGGGGTGTATTTCGGTGATGTTGAACCATATACAGCCACAACGTTACATCCAACAGCCGCGGCTACATGCATTAGGCCTGAGTCATTAGCCACTACAGTTTGGCATGCGGCTAGAAGATCGACCGCTTCAATCAGGCTTGTTTGCCCAGCCAAAACATGAATTTGGTGCAGGTATTCTTGTGGGACAAGCATTTTGATGTTGTTGCAGGTCTCGAGATCTTTTTGTGATCCGAATAACCAGATTTGATGCCCAGATTTTGCCATTTGAGTCGCGACTTCTGCATAGTGCACTTCCGGCCATTTCTTGGCTGGACCAAACTCTGCTCCTGGACACAAACCAACAACAGGGGCGTTTTGGTCTAGATTAAATTTGTCGATAGTGGCGTGTTGTTCTTTTTTATCAATAAACAGACTTGGGCGAGGTAGGGTCTTTAGACCGCCTAAAGAAGAGGAATCGATCATCTCGGCTTCGGCGTACGCAAGTGCCACATAACGTTCAACCATGAACTGGAACGATTTCATGTTTGGACGCAAGTCATTGAGCAGACCGTAACGCATTTCACCTTTCCAACCAGTGCGAAGTGGGATATCAGCAAACCAAGGAATCAGCGCTGACTTTGCAGACTTCGGCAGGATGTAGGCGTGGTCGTACTGTTTTTCTTGTAATGATTTACCAATTTCTCGACGACCCAATAAGTTGAACTCACCATGACCAATAGGCATTTCAATGGCTTGGTGGATCTCTGGCATGCGCTCAAGAATTGGTTTACACCAACCTGGTGCAATTACATCAATTTGGCTTTCTGGATGAAGTTGCTTTAACACGATGTACAGTGATTGTGACATCACCATATCCCCCACCCAAGATGGGCCGATAATTAAGATTTTTTTCATTTATCTACTTGCCAGTCAGTAGTGTATCTCTGTTTAAAGAGATGGTAATAGTTATTGCGATCTTCTTGAGAGTGCAGCAGTTGTAATACCCACATGTATTGTTCAGGTTTACTTTCTACAAAATACTCAATGGCTTGATTGCAGGTACGTGCATCTTGTTCTTCACCTTGGTCTAGCTCAAATGCAGGTAGGATCTCAATATCAAATGACCCATCTTCGGTATTCATGGAAGCGAACATAGGTAACACTTTCGCACGTGATAACTTAGCTATTTTACCTAAACCCGGCAACGTTGCTTTTCTTGTCGCGAAAAAGTCGACAAACACACTGTGCTCCGGGCCGTGATCTTGATCCGGTAGGTAGTAACCGATGTAGCCATCGCGAATCGATTTTAAGAAAGGCTTAATGCCACCGGAGCGCTCATAGACTCGACCACCATATTGCACGCGTTGTCTGTGCATCAACCAGTCCGCTACTTCATTTTTCTGTTTTTTTGCCATTGCAGAGACGGGCATACCCATCGAAGCCAGCAAAATTGCAGGAATGTCGATTGCCCAAGAGTGGGGCACCATTAGGATGACGTTTTCATTGTTGTCGATGTGTTGTTGCAAAATATCAAGGCCACGGATCTGACAACGTTGCTGTAACCACTTTGGTGAACGTAAGCTGAGTAAACTAAAGCGGAAAAAGAATAGGGCTGCTGTATAAAGGGTTTTCTCAATAAGGGCTTCACGTTCTGCGAAAGTCTTTTCAGGAAAGCATAATTCAAAGTTCACACGAGCACGATGAGCAGGCCCTTTGTGGGATTTCGCCAGCTTTTTTGCGATGGTTTTTGCAAGCCATTGTTGAGCTCTTAAAGGCAATATCGCAAGCGGTAAAGAAAGCACTACACCTAACCATGTTCCCCAATATTTTGGCGCAAGAAAGTGACGCTCAAACTCAGGGTTATAAGCTTTAGGATCGAAATCATCACGTTGTTCAGTCATGAAATTTAAGCACCTATGGTTTGGATAGAGGCAAAAGAAGATGTTAGGAATGATACTAGTAATTGTATCAGAGTAAAGGCGGTAGATTTCTCTACCGCCTTTGAAAGGCATTAGCGGTTTTGAATGGCTAGGTATTCCGCCACACCCTCGGCAACGGTTTTAAATACCACATCACAGCCAGCAGCACGAAGCTTAGTCAGGTCTGCTTGAGTAAACTCTTGATATGCGCCTTTTAGGTGGTCAGGGAAAGGAATGGTTTGGATTTCACCTTTACCGTGGTGAGTGATCACCGCTTTCGCCACTTCTTCAAATGATTCTGCATTACCAGTACCACAGTTAAAGATGCCTGATACGCCATTTTCTAGGAACCATAAGTTAACTTTACTTACGTCACCCACGTACACAAAGTCACGCTTGAATGATTCACTGCCAGCGAACAATTTTGGATTCTCGCCCGCATTGATCTGATTGTTTAAGTGGAATGCAACTGATGCCATGCTGCCTTTGTGATCTTCACGTGGGCCGTAGACGTTAAAGTAACGGAAACCGGTAATTTGCGACAGCTTCTCGCCGTGCTCTTCGGCATCTTGCCATAGGCGACGTACATAGTTATCAAATTGCTGCTTTGAGTAACCGTACACATTTAGTGCACCCTCGTACTCGCGCTCTTCGATAAAGGTATCTGTCTCGCCGTAAGTCGCAGCAGATGAAGCGTATAGGAACGGAATTTCACGATCTAAACAGTAGTGAAGTAGCTCTTTAGAGTACTCATAGTTGTTTAGCATCATGTATTTGCCATCCCACTCGGTTGTTGCAGAGCAAGCACCTTCGTGGAAAACCGCTTCGATAGGTCCGAAATCATCACCAGCCATGATTTGGGTAAGGAAGTCGTCACGATCCATGTAATCAGTGATATCAAGATCAACTAAGTTTTTAAACTTCTTGCCATTTTTTAGGTTGTCGACAACCAGAATATCGTTAATACCTGCTTCATTCAGCGCTTTAACAATGTTGCTGCCGATCATGCCAGCACCACCAGTTACGATGATCATAAGACTTCCACCATAGATTAAAATTTTCTCAGGAATTTTAGCAAGAAACAGAAAATAGCGCTATGGATGGGGATAAAACAAGTTTATAGGTTTAAAGATAGGTTCTAGAGAAAAGCAAGGTCCTAGGTTCTAGGGCCTAAGCTTTTGGATTACGGCTTACACGCAATCGTTGTTTTTGAGTGGTAAGGAAATACTCGTTATTCTGAACAGTGAGGAACGAACGTGATTCAGAATCTACTGTAAGATAGTGATTCCACTAAGGTGATAAATTGAAATGAATCAGTCCGCTGGTAATAGATCCCTAGTCTCGCTAAAGCTTGCTGAAATGGCGCAATTGGTGAGTATGTATTTTTCCGTAAGCGAGGCGCTCCGTATTCACTATTCCTAACACTTTCTCAAAAACTAATGAAATCCACAAACTTCCAGCGCGTGCCACCTAGGACCTAGGCGCTAAAACCTAGGCCCTAGTTTCTTTATCCTCTAATACCAAACGTTGCGTGCGTTAGTCACATCAAACAGTTGGTATTTACGGTTCAGAGTTTGGCCGCCGTCACGTGTAATTGGTTGCCAAGCAACAGTACCGCGACTTGTGCTTGGTTTTACTGTCATCACATCAAACGGAATTGATACATAGAAGCCTTTGTTGTAGCTGCCTTCACCGTATTCTTCCGTCGTTAGGTCTGTCATTGTAGCAAACGCGCCCACAATCATGCCTGATTTGAATTGCTTAGAAAATTCAACACGAACGCCGTTATCACCACCTAGGAATTTACCCGCACTCACTTTAAACAGCGTATCTTCTAGCCAAGACCACTGTGGCATGTAGTAACCAGCAAGCTGCCCTGTTGTACCTTTATCTAAGACGTATGCTTGGCAGTGAACTTGTCCAGGTTTACAGTTTGAGGCATTGTAGCCATCGTAATAGAAGTACGGCTCATTAAATGTACCAAACCAGCTATCAGGATCTCGCTGAGAGATAAGGTTTGCGTCTAAACCAATCGCCCAGTTTGCGTTGAGTGGACGATAGAGAACCTCGCCACCCACACCTGCGAACATGCTTTCCAAGTAACCACCGTAAGCTTGGGTGTAAATGTTGTTTGCTGGCTGCTCGAACCAGGTTAATTGCAAACGGTTTAAGCGCACTGGATTATCATGTACATAAGCGCGGAAGAGCGTGCGCACACGAGGGACAGCAAAGTTAGAAATGTGTGGGTTTTGTTCAACATAGTTAAACTTGTCGTAGTTATCGACAAGGTTAAAGTAAATCGAACCACTTATTTCTAAATTGTCAGTCAACCAAGCATTCGCATCGGTATTAAACCCAAGATTAAATAAGTAAAAATCTTCTGGCCCACCAATTGATTGCGCGAGTACTGGAGAGATGCCTGCATTCCAACGGTGTTTGTTGGTTGCGAGGTGCATTGTGCTCTCTTCTGGTTCAGGATTGCTGACTTTAGTTGCATCATTTAAGTGTGCACCAATGTAATCGTTATTCACCACTTTTTTGTATTGGCTAGCATCAATATCGGTACTAGTTAACTCAATACCATTGCGGTTTTCAACGATGCGGTAAGTCGTTACATCTTCAGATGTATTATTCGCAAGAATACGAGCCGCACGATCCAGTGCTTCTTCGCGGTTGCGATACTTCACTTGCTCACCAGTTACCACAACGACACCATCAATTTGCTCAATAGTGCTTTGTTTATAACCCGCATTGGAGCGCAGTTCTTTTGCAACTTGCTCCCAATCGGTATTTTCACTCGACGGGCGCGCCATTACCGTTTGTTTTGGCTCATCACGCCAAATGGCTTTCATATCGTTAAAGTTGGTGTAGAGGTTAAAGCCAAAGGTTAGTGTATCACCACGTTGATAACTCAGTTTTGCATCACCCCAATCGCCAAGTTGATACAACACGCCTACGTTCCACGGTGTGTGCTGAGGCATTGGTTTTCCGCCGCGAGTGTACGGGAAATCCCCTGTATAATCGTTAGCATCGTATTCGAGTTTTAAGCGAAGTGGTTGATACGGCGTTTGGTATTCAATACCACCATAAATCGAGGCTGGGCCTTTAAACCAACGCTCAAAATCAACACTGCCGCCTTTGCCTTTATAAGCACCATCACGATCGCAGAATTTATCGCTGGCTTTACAGAATGGGTTGGTGATGTTGCCACTTTGGCCGATGTAGCCCCAACCAATACCCATAGTGAAGTCTACCGGACCAAAGCGTTTGGTTGCGGCAATAAATTCACCATCGAATAGGCCTGTACCGCCAAAGTCTCGAACACCAATGGACGTTTCAGGCAGCCAGTAGCTTTCTTCCAATAGACGGATCTTAAAATCGATGCCTTTATCGGTGTATATGTTGTCACCGCTATAATCTGGGTTTGAGTTGTACAGCATATCCGGTACGCGGGTGTAACGGATGGTTGTCTCTAACCAAGGCATTAATTGCAAAGAGGTGTAGTAGTGATGGTAATCATCATTGATGTTAACCCCAATATTGAACTCCCCCTCAGGAGCCATGCGACCAGATGGCATTTGCATGAGGCCAACACCGCCAAAATCGGTTTGCGAGGCGCGAAGCGTGACCGGTTCAAGTTTAGAAGCGAAACCCACCTGACTAAAAGGAAGTAAAGCGATACCAAAGAGCGCCGTACTGATATGAGATTTAGAAATATTGCGGCTCATTGTTAGCGTTTCACCATAGTTAGAAGAGAGATAATGTCTTGCTCTAAATCAGCAAGCTCACTGCTGCTTGAATCAAACCCAACAAAAATAATACTGCCAGGAATGACATGACTATGTTGGTTGTTCCAATATGCGATGCCGACTTTAGATGTCGTTCCGTTTGGCGCAATGACCCAAGCAAAACTTTGGCTTGCCTGATGAATGAGTTTGCCTTGCTCTAAATAGTTAGCAACATCATAAAAAGAAGAGAATGTCACAGGTTTTGGAGCCGCTAAGCCCGCCAAATAAACCACACTTGGGCGCTCACTGAGCGAAAGCTCATAGTCACCAGGCATTTTCGGGTTGCGTGATAAGTCCAATCGTACTTTGTCGATATCAAGTGAGGTAACGATTCGGTAAGCATATTGATAGGATTGAATTTGCTGTAATAACTGTTCTGCTGCAGTTGAGTAGTCATCATCTGCTGCAAGTTTTTTTAGACGCAGAACCACACTGTTGTAGAGTTCATCTGTAATCTCTTGCTTGTTGGTATCAAAAAGGCGATACCCCTCATCAAACGTGTTGGTTTGCTTTTGAATTGCAGTTTGTTTGAGAGCATCGCTCAGGACTTGATCTAAACGAACCGCCTCTTGATATTGAAGCTGTGCGTTGTGTTCAAGCAGTGTGACGTTGGTGGTCTCAGTTGCCCAAGCATGGGTGGAAGCACAAAGAAAAGAGAGAGTTAATGTCAGCAGTTGTTTTGCACGCATAGTCGATAAAAGAAGCATCAGGTTACTCCGTGTAAGGCTTTAAGATACTGAATTCAATGCGAGTCATCTTTGGTCCAATGTATTGAACGCTTTTTAATACGTTATTATCGGCATCGATCCAATAGCTGTTTTTTATGCTGTTATTCAATGCGGCAAAATTAACGCTTTCTTCCCAAACAGTGAGTTCTTTTGTCCAAATAGGTGTTTGGATGGTTTCTTTCCCTTGCAGGGCATACTCACTCTCTGCATTGAAACCGTAGTTGCTTGCGGGCCAATCGTATCGACTGCGTGAATGGTCCGTTTCTTGCCATGCACCATCTAAACTGGCTCGTTCTGCTAAATTGTATTCAGGAAGATTAAGTGTTTTAACGATACGGCCCTGTTCGGTCACGATCATGGCTTTATCTGAGGATACCCATTTAAGTTGAGTCTGATTATTTTCAGGGTTTACATCAGCAAATGCGAGCACCATAAAAATTTGTTGGCCGTCATTAATACGAAAATACGCACTAGCATAAGGTAATTGTTCAATTTGTTCCGTTGTCATATTGACGTCATCAAAGCCAAAAATGGCTTCTTTAAGCGTGTCGTTAACGGTTTCAAACCTTTGAGAGCATCCAGACAATAAAATAGTCATAGCGACTGCCGGAATCATTCCTAGTTTCATTCAAAAACCTTATTTGAGTGAGCAAATCGAAAAAATGATGGTTAGGTTAGCAGGAATTTACGTGTAAAAACAGATTGGGGGGAGAGAGGCATTATTTTGAAAAAGAATAAAATTAGGGCCTTACCGAGAAAGGTAAAGCCCTTGATTCAAACTTAGTTTGTACCAGTAGAACCAGTAGAACCAGTTGTACCGTCGTTGCTGTCGCTTGCTGCAACTGCTACCACTGTTACTGCTGCTGCTGCGCCAACTGCTACTGCTGTTGTTGTTGCAGAGCCTGCTGCTGCGCCTGATGCTGCAGTTGTGCTGCCAGCTTCAGTTGCTGCAAATGCAGTAGATGCGCTTAGTGCCATAAGAATAGCTAGAGCTGTATTCTTCATTATTAATCCTTGTATTTCTAATTTTAAAACATCGATGTTTGATGCATTTTAGGTGCATCACGTAACATTTTAGTTAAAAAACAACCAGCATGTAAATAGTTTCGTATGAAAAAGAGAGGAAGAAACTGCTGGTCCTAGGGGAGAAGAGATAGGTCCTAGGTAAAAAGCAGGTCCTAGGATCCTAGGTTCTAGGGCTCAATGTTTTGGATTACGGATTACGCACAAACGTTTTATGCAGTGTAAAAATACTTTCTCAGGAACTAATGAAATCCACAAACTTCCAGCACACGCCACCTAGGATCTAGGCCCTAAAACCTAGGCCCTTTATTCAAGTATTCCGTAAGCGAAGCGTTCCGTATTCGGTATTCAACAACATACGTAAATAGTCATTGAGGTACACTAAAGTCCCAACAAACTCCCCTAGGACCTAGGTCCCTAATCCTTTTTTCTTCCGCCTAAAAACTGCGCGTTTTACCGCACATTCACACAATTCCAATCAGCCGCCTCTTGCCGTTTGACGCCAATCCATGCATAATTTGCCAAATTTTTTGACTTTATTCGCTCCGTTTTTTGAAGCGAGTCATCAAATTTAGGCTTAATAAAACATATTCATAATAAACCGACTTATCGGTGACCAGCGAACAGTGGCTAACGCGTAATGCCGCCGGGCGGTAGCGTGGGAACGCACAAGAAAGTTAACAAATAATCACTGAACGCGTCTTCTCTATTATAGTTCAGTCGATACCCAAGGGATAATTTCGTGATCAACAAACGACCATGGCTAGGGGCGTTGAGTGCGATAAGCGTAGGCTTGTGCTCATTTTCTGCTTCAGCAAACTTCTATTCCGGCGCATTGGTTAGTTACTCTAACGCCGAATATCACCACACCTCATCTCAAAACACCCAGTCTACAGTAAGTGAAGGCAATCCATTTTTATTGCAAGCACAAGCTGGTTACTTCTTCAATGATTACCTCGCTTTAGAAGCGCGCTACGGCACCTCTGTCCAACGTGATAGTGGTCTTGCTGTCGACAGTCTAGCTAGCGGCTTTGTTAAGCTAAACATGCCAGTAGCTGAGCGTATCGCGTTATATGGATTGGCGGGTTACTCTAGCGTTCAGATCGATAAACAAGGTGTTGGCTCACTCAAAGAGCAAGGCTTTAGCTTTGGCTTGGGTATGCACTATGCGCTTGATAAGCACAATGCCGTTGTGTTTGAGTTTATTGACAGTGCCTCTGAAGACCAAGTTCGTTTAAACGCGCTTACCATCGGTTTTCAACACCGCTTCTAACATCGAGATCGAGCGCAATCGCGACGATTTTTCACTTCACTCTTTTTATAGCGAATGACCATGCTTAAAGGAACTTTTTCCATTGCCGCTTTTGCATTGGCAAGTATGTTTGCGCCATTCTCGTATGCGCAAACTCCAACCCCCGCTCAGATCCAAATGTTTAAGAGCTTACCGGCTGACCAGCAACAAGCATTGGCAAGTCAGTACGGAGTATCTTTACCATCTGGCGCTTCTCAACCAAGCAGTTATGAAAACCCACAAGTAGTGGATGCTCGCCCAGCAACGAACGAAACAGAAGAAAGCACCAGAGGCCCAGAGGACGATGCACAAGCTAAAACAGGCTTGAAACGTTTTGGTTTGGACCTGTTTGCGGGCTCGCCAAGTACATTTGCTCCGATCAGTGATGTACCTGTTCCTGCGGATTACACGGTAGGTCCAGGGGATGAGATCGTTATTCAGCTATTTGGTAAAGAGAATACCACTAACCGTTTACGAGTAAGTCGTGAGGGCGTGATAAACTTCCCATCACTTGGTCCAGTTCAAGTGGCGGGTATGACGTTCTCAGAAGTGCGTGATTCTTTAAACCAACGCGTGAGAGAACAAATGATTGGCGTGCGCAGTGATATCTCACTGGGTGAAATGCGCACTATGCAAATCTTTGTGATGGGTGATGCTTACAAGCCAGGTGCTTACACGGTGAGTGCGTTAACCACTATCTCTCAAGCGATCTATTACAGCGGCGGTTTTAGCGAAAGTGGTGCACTGCGTAATGTACAGCTAAAGCGAAATGGCCAAGTGATCCGCAAGTTAGACATGTATGACTTACTGCTGCGTGGCGATGCCCGTAATGATGTTCGTCTATTACCGGGTGATGTGGTGTTCATTGGCGCGGTCGGTAATACCATTTCGATTGATGGTGAAGTGAACCGCCCTGCGATTTATGAAATCAAATCAGGCGAGACCTACAAGCAAGCATTTCAGCTAGCGGGTGGCTTTACCGCCAATGCTTACCGCGATCAAATTGAAGTAAAACGTTACGCAGCAAAAGGCGGACGTGATTTAGTGACACTTAACTTCACTCAATCTCATGACCAACAAATTAAAGTCAAAGATGGTGATACAGTGAGCGTACCAACGAAGAGTGAAGAGTTAACGCGCTTTGTTCAAGTTGAGGGTGATGTTCGTCATTCAGGCTTTTTAGAGTGGAAACCAGGCTTACGCATTGCGGATCTATTCCAATCTGTTGATACCGCGTTTAAATCGACTGCAGATGTCAATTACGCGGTTGTGGTACGTGAGGTCAACGCTCAGCGTGATATTGAAGTTTTCCAACTTAACTTGGCGAAAGCGATTTTAGCACCAAACAGTGAAGACAACTTGCAACTGCATTCTCGTGACCGAGTGTTGGTGTTTAACCGCTTAAGTAATAAAGGCATCGACTCTTTATTAGAAGTGGATGAAAAAGCCAAGAGCTTTGAGCAAGCACAGCAACAAGCACAAGAGCAAATTCAACAAGAAGAGCAAGACCTCAGCGCAGCAACCAGCACGGTAACCGGCAAAGAAGTCCGTATGATGTGGCAAGGTGAAGAGGTGACTCCTGAACAAATCCAAGACCTCAAGCAGAACACACGTTCTTCATTACTGGCACCAGTACTGCTTAAACTTCAACAGCAATCTCGTTTAGGCTTAGCACCACAAATTGCTGAAGTCACAGGTGAGGTGAAATACCCTGGCCGTTACCCAATTACGCCGCGTATGAAAGTGTCTGATTTGTTAGAGGCTGCGGGGGGGTTAACTTACGGTGCATTTACGATTAACGCAGAACTTGCACGCTCGGTGATTAATAACATTGATGAGCGTGCGTCTATTGATATCGAGCGTATTGATCTTCGCAAAGCGATTCAAGGTGATGTGAATAACGATGTGATCATTGTTGGCCGTGACAGATTGAACGTATTGCAAAAGCCGAACGTGAAGCTACAAAGCACAGTCATGCTGCAAGGTGAAGTTCGCTTCCCTGGTTCGTACACGGTTCGCCAAGGCGAGACAATGAGTGAGTTACTAGAACGTGCTGGTGGCTTAACCGAATTTGCTCACCCAATGGGCGCAATCTTTACTCGTGAAGCGCTGCGCTTGCAAGAGCAAAAACTGCTAAACCAATACGCCGCAGATATGCGAGCAGAAACGGCGAAGAAGACATTCCGCGCAGACAGCAATCTTGGTTCTGTCATCTCTGATCCGGATAAAACGTTAGCCTTTGTTGAGGAGGCAAGCCGCAGCAAAGCCCTTGGCCGTATGGTGGTGCAACTTAACCGTATCTTGAAGCATGATCGCTCGGCAGACTTTATGCTGGAAGACGGTGACTTCCTGTTTGTACCAACGTTCCGCAATACAGTATCCGTCATGGGTGAGGTACAAGTACCGATCACTTACTTACTTGATAACAAGTTAGATGTGGACGATTACCTAAACAAAGCGGGCGGCGCGAAGAAGCAAGCCGATGAAGATCGCATCTTTGTTGTGCGCGCAGATGGCTCGGTTTACAAACCAACCTCTGGCTACTGGTTCGGCAACAATAACCAAGAACTCCAAGCTGGCGACACAATCGTTGTTCCAATCGACACCGATTACCGCGATGCGCTAAGTACCTGGACAGCCGCAACACAGATCCTATACCAAACTGGTGTAGCGATTAACGCGTTGAAATAACGGGAAAGAAAGGCCCTAGGAAAACACAGGTCCTAGGGCCTAGAATTTTGGAATATAGATTACGGAACGCTTCGCTTATGGAATACAGGCTCTTGCACGTTTTTCCAGCGAGCAAAGCGAGACTAGGAATCTACTTGCAGCGAGTACTTAGTTAAGTAGGAATACAGAATACTTCGCTTACTGAATACGGGCTCTTGTCTGTTATTCCAGCGAGTCGAAGCGAGACTAGGAATCTACTTACTGCGGGTACTCAGTTAAGTAGGAATACCGAGTGCTTCGCTGACAGATTACAGAAATGTAGATTTGGAATATCGAAATCATAAAATTCCGTATTCCGTATTCCGTATTCCGTATTCCGTATTCCGTATTCCGTATTCCGTATTCTGCAACCTTTAGATAAGGATATCTGTTGAGGTTTAAGCAACTTAGAGTATGGCAACAAGCTTGCCGACTGTCTTGTGATATATACAAGATGATGGAAACATGCCGAGACTTTGGTTTTAAAGATCAAATCACCCGTTCTGGATTATCAATCCCATCGAATATTGCTGAGGGAGAAGAACGGGAATCAATTAAAGACCAAATTCGGTTTTTAAATATTGCAAAGTCGTCAACGGCAGAGTTCATTACTCAAGTCTATATCGGCATTGAAATTGGATACATCGAGAAAGCGTCCGGTTTGGGTCTCATTCAAGAGGCTGAATCCATCGCAGCGACTCTTGGACGGTTGATTAAAACAAAGAGAAACCGTTTAAATGAAGATGCTGCAGAGTACGATGTCCGTAATCCGTAATCCGTAATCCGTAATCCGTAATCCGTAATTATTTTTTCGATCCTAGAACCTAGGATCCTAGGACCTTATACACCAATGGAACCACAAAAAGAACACCCACAACATTACCTACCGTACCCACCACACAGCCAACAACCTGCGGATGACGAAATCGACTTGCGCGAACTGTTCGTTGCATTGTGGAAAGGTAAGTGGATCATCATAGCAACCACATTTGTCTTCGCCGTTGGTGCGGCACTTTACGCACTAAGCCTACCAAATATCTACAAATCGGATGCGTTGCTTGCTCCTGCAGAAAGCTCGGGTGGTGGTGGCCTTTCAAAAATGGCAGGGCAACTGGGCGGACTAGCGGCTCTAGCTGGTGTGAACTTGGGGGCAGGTGAATCCTCTCAAACCGATTTAGCTGTTCAAGTAATGAAGTCTCGCCAGTTTGTTGAAGCATTCATCAACAAACATGATTTACTTGTGCCATTAATGGCAGCTAAAGATTGGGATTTAGCGAACAATAAGCTGATTCTGGATGAAGAGCTTTATAACCCAACTACAGGTGAGTGGTTGCGTGAGGCAAAAGGCCTACGTGGTGCAACACCAACGGCACAAGAAGCGTTTGAAGTGTTCAGTAAAGAGGTCTTGAGCGTTAGCCAAGACAAAGAAAGCGGCTTGTATACGGTCTCAGTTAAAAACTACTCACCATATATAGCGCAGCAATGGGTTAATTGGTTAATTGAAGACATCAATAAAGTAATGCGTGAACGCACGATTGCGGAAACCTCACAAAACCTAGCTTACCTAAATACCCAGTTACAAAAAACAGCCGTGGCTGACATGCAGAGCACGTTTTATAAACTGATTGAAGAGCAAACCAAGAGCCTGATGCTAGCTGAAGTACAAGAAGAGTTCATCTTTAAAGTCGTTGATCCGGCAGTGGTCCCTGAGCTGAAAGATGGGCCGAAACGCGCACTGATTTGTGTGTTAGGTACATTGCTTGGTGGCATGTTGGGTGTGGCGATTGTTCTAGTACGCTTTGCGTTTCGAAAAGAAGATACAGAGGGCTGAGAACCTAGGACCTAGGCTTTGCATTACCTATTGGGGCTAGTTTGGCAAGATGTTTGAAATCAAACAATTACAACGAGATGGCTAAGTCTGGTTGTCTCATTTTGAATAAAAAGTGTCTCAGGTGGTTTTGAATATCTGAGATGGAAAATGGAAGTTTTGAAGCACTCTAAGTAGTGTTGTATAACGTTGGTAAGTTAAAAAATGAAAATACTTGTGACTGGCGGTGCGGGCTTTATTGGCTCTGCAGTAGTGCGCCACATCATCGAAAACACCTCGGATAGTGTTGTTAATGTCGATTGTCTAACCTATGCAGGCAACCTTGAATCTTTAGCTTCAGTAGAATCAAGCGAGCGTTACGCGTTTGAGCAAGTAAACATTTGCGATAGAGCAGAGCTTAACCGAGTGTTTGACAGTCACAAGCCGGATGCAGTGATGCACTTAGCGGCAGAATCACACGTTGACCGTTCAATCACAGGCCCAGCTGCTTTCATTGAAACCAATATTATCGGTACGTATACACTACTTGAAGCGACGCGCGAATACTGGAATAAGCTCGATGAGACGGCGAAACAAGCATTCCGCTTCCACCACATTTCTACGGATGAAGTGTATGGTGATTTGCCACATCCAGATGAAGTTGAAGCGGGCACGGTGCTACCGATGTTCTTGGAAACCACTCCGTATGCGCCATCAAGCCCTTACTCCGCATCAAAAGCATCCAGTGACCATTTAGTTCGTGCATGGCTGCGCACTTATGGTATGCCGACCATCGTGACTAACTGCTCGAACAACTACGGTCCTTATCACTTTCCTGAGAAATTGATCCCACTCGTTATTCTTAATGCCCTAGAAGGTAAAGACCTTCCGATTTATGGTAAAGGTGACCAAATCCGTGATTGGCTATTTGTGGAAGACCACGCCCGTGCACTATACAAAGTAGTAACCGAAGGTAAGGTTGGTGAGACATACAACATTGGCGGTCATAACGAGAAGAAAAACATCGAAGTGGTGAACACAATTTGTGACATTTTGGACGCGCTAGTACCAAAAGATACCAAGTACGCTGAGCAAATTACCTACGTTCAGGACCGTCCTGGCCATGACCGTCGCTATGCGATTGATTCAAGTAAAATGCAAAAAGAGCTCGGTTGGGCACCGGTTGAAACGTTTGAAACCGGACTTCGAAAGACCGTTCAATGGTATCTAGATAACCAACAGTGGTGCCAAAACGTTCAAGACGGCAGCTACCAACGCGAACGTTTAGGTATTAACTGATCGCACTCTATCTTCTACAAATATTTGTGGCTCTAGATCCTAGTTTTTCCTAGGAACTATGCCCTACCAACCAAGGATCTATTTCTAATGAAAGGTATTGTACTTGCGGGCGGTTCTGGTACTCGTCTTTACCCATTAACGCGCGGTGTATCTAAACAGCTTTTGCCGATTTACGATAAACCAATGGTGTTCTACCCAATTTCAACTCTGATGCTGGCGGCTATTCGCGATATCTTGATCATTACCACGCCAGAAGACCAAGCTGGCTTCAAGCGTTTGTTGGGTGATGGGACTGATTTTGGTATCAATTTAGAGTATGCGATTCAACCAAACCCTGATGGTTTAGCACAAGCGTTTATTATTGGTGAAGAATTCATTGGTGATGACAGTGTGTGTTTGGTGCTGGGCGATAACATCTTCTATGGCCAATCATTTTCAGACACGTTAAAGCGCGCAGCAGCGCGCGAATCTGGTGCGACGGTGTTTGGTTATCAAGTAAAAGATCCAGAGCGTTTTGGCGTCGTGGAGTTTGATGCCAACATGAAAGCCGTGTCGATTGAAGAAAAGCCATTAACACCAAAGTCAAACTATGCGGTTACGGGGTTGTACTTTTACGATAACCGTGTGGTAGAAATGGCTAAGCAAGTGAAGCCTTCTCATCGTGGTGAGTTAGAAATCACCACGCTCAACGAACTGTATCTAAATGATGGTTCACTCAATGTGGAACTTTTAGGTCGCGGTTTCGCGTGGTTAGATACAGGCACTCACGAAAGTCTGCATGAAGCCTCTTCTTTTGTTCAAACCATAGAGCATGTACAGGGCTTGAAAGTCGCATGTTTGGAAGAAATCGCATGGCGCAATGGCTGGTTATCGGATGAACAAGTGTTAACACTTGCAGAGCCGATGATGAAAAATGATTACGGACAGTATTTAGCCCGCTTGGTGAATGAAAGAAAAATTAAGGCGAATGTATAATGCGAGTTTTAGTCACAGGTTGTAACGGGCAGGTAGGTCATTGCCTAACAGAAATTCTTTCCAACACTGAAAACGTTGTCTTGTTGGCTGTTGATAGAGAAGAGCTTGATATCACCAATCAAGAAGTGGTGAATGCAGCAGTAAAAGCTTTTAAGCCGACAATCATCATCAACGCAGCAGCGCATACGGCGGTTGATAAAGCCGAACAAGAAGTGGAACTTTCATTCGCAATTAACCGTGATGGTCCTAAATATCTAGCTGTGGCAGGGCAAGGAGTTGGTGCTGCAATCCTTCATATTTCGACAGATTATGTTTTTGAAGGTAACAAAGTCGGCGAGTATGTAGAGAGCGACGCGACCAATCCTCAAACTGTTTACGGTGCTAGCAAGCTAGCAGGAGAGGTTGCAGTTGCTGAGGCGTGTGATCAGCATGTTATTTTACGCACTGCATGGGTGTTTGGCGAGCATGGCAACAACTTTGTTAAGACCATGCTTCGTCTAGCAGCAAATCGTGATGAGTTAAGTATTGTTGGTGACCAATTTGGCGGTCCTACCTACGCAGGCGACATTGCTAAAGTACTTGTTGAAATAGCCAAAACCATATCAAATGATAAACCAGTAGAGTATGGAGTATACCATTATTCGGGGTTGCCACATGTAAGCTGGTATGAATTCGCGAATGCAATTTTTGATACCGCAGTTGAACATGGCGTCTTAGAAAATAAGCCAACTCTATCCAGCATTGCGACAGAACAATACCCAACGCCAGCCAAGCGTCCTAGCAACTCGAAACTAAGTACGAGAAAAATCGACGAGGCGTTTGCCATCGAAGCAAGTGATTGGCAAATCGCATTAACAAGCATTAAAGCATACGCGGAATAATACTATGAAAGTTATCGATACAAACATTCCAGATGTGAAGATCATCGAACCTACAGTATTTGGTGATGAGCGTGGTTTTTTTATGGAAACCTGGAACCAAAAGCGATTCGAAGAATTAGTCACAGGAAAACCAACGAGGTTTGTACAAGATAATCATTCCAAATCTAAGAAAGGGATTTTGAGAGGACTACACTACCAAACAGAAAATACACAAGGTAAACTGGTTCGTGTAGTTTCAGGGGAGGTATTTGATGTCGCAGTGGACATCCGTAAAGATTCACCAACCTTTGGGATGTGGATCGGTGAGTATCTTTCGGCTGAAAACAAACGGCAGTTATGGATACCAGAAGGTTTTGCTCATGGGTTTTATGTTACTAGTGATGAAGCTGAATTTGTATACAAGTGTACAGATTATTATAATCCTGAATATGAACTCTCAATTAAATGGAATGATGAAACCTTAAGAGTTAATTGGCCTATAATCAAATCCCCGATATTATCGGAAAAAGATACCAAAGGAGTTTCATTTTTATTGAGTGCTACACTTTAAGTGTATTGTGATACCTCAAATAAATTATGAAAAACTCAATTTTTAACTTAATTAGTTTTGTTATCCCCGCTTTGTTTATGTTTATCTCAATGGGGGTTTTATCAAGATATTTAGATGCGGAAGTTCTAGGTTTATATGTGCTTATTGTTACATTTTTAAACTATGGAATGATATTTGATTTTGGGCTCTCTCAATCAGCCATTTGGAGATTGTCTTCTAAAGATAGAGTGGAAAGCATAAACGAAATATTTACAACATTACTCTATGCTATGTGTATATTATCGATTATACCATCTACTATTATTTTAGTATTCTCTGAACATCTTGTTGATTTGGTAAATGTAAGCGAAGGCTATATTGATGATGCAAGTCTGTCGTTTAAAATTATTGGTGTAATAATTCCTTTAGTGACAACTCTAAACTTAATGCAAGCAGTTTTAGAAGGGTTTTCTAAATATAAATTATTGATGTATATAAGAGTGTTTAATAATGTGCTAACGGCTCTAATGCCATGCTTTATGATTTCGTTAGGCATATATTCGTTAAGTGATTTGATATTTGCTTTTGCAATAACAAAGATATTCTTTTTTCTTGTTCTTATCTTTGTGTTTTATATAGAGAAAATCACATTATTTCCAACTCCAAATTTCTTTGATAAAAATATACTTGTGAAGTTATTTTCTTTTGGAAAGTGGATTGGATTGAGTAATTTGATAAATCAAGGCCTCCTTTATTCAGATCGATTTATTATATCAAGCGTGCTCGGTGCAAACGTAGTGGTTTATTATACAATGGCGTTGGATCTTGTTGGTAAAATGGCAATTCTTCCTCAATCAATATATCGTGTCATATTTACGGAAATAAATGGTGGCAAAAAAATTGATGAAAGATTATATATATCGATAGCGATGCTATTTTTGACGGTTAGTGGATTTGTTTTCTTTTTATCACCCACAATAGTTAAAATTTGGCTTGGTGATGCTTATGTTGAGAAAACATCCAATATAATACAATGGCTATTAATTGGTTTTTGGTTTAATGCCTTATCCCAAAAACCCTATACAGAGTTATTATCAAAAGGCAAAACCGCAATAATATCTAAGATCCACTTGTTTGAAATTTTACCTTATATTTTTGCGTTGTTTCTTGCTGTTAATAGTTTTGGGATCGTCGGCGCTGCTATCGTTTGGAGTTTAAGGATGATATTGGATTATGCTTTGATGAAGTATTTTAATAATGGGTGAGTATTTATATATATCTGTACTAGTCTTGCTTTTCTTTATTTTTATAGAATTGTATCTTGCTAAATACAGAACAATACATTTGGTATCACCAGTAGTTATTAATAGTTTATGTTGGCTTATACCAATTTTCTTTGGTCTAACAAAGATTGATGATTTTAATGAAATTGAATCTTGGGTGATAATAACCATATCTGTTTGGTGTGTTGGGCTAAACTTATTTTTCCTAACTGGGTCTTTTTTTACTAAAAAAAGCAGATCAACAGATAGTTACCATTTGAACAAATATGCCCCTATATTATTGTTGTTTAGTGTTTTATTGGTATTAAAGATAACTTATGATATTTATGTTATAGGAAATACTGCTTCTAGTTCGTCTTTTTTTCTAAATTTGAGAATGGTGGCTATTGGTTCAATTAAAAGCAATCAGTTATCAATAGTTAGCGCATTCTATCCCCTCATGTATGCCTTATTGCTTTGGACATTCTATATTAGTTTGGAGAGTAGGAGTTACTCTAAAATATTCTTGTTCTGCTTAACTTTCTCTATATTGTATGTCCTAGCAACTATGAGTAAGTTTTGGTTGCTGAATTATGTTGTTAGCTTATCTGTTATTTATGTTAATAATAAGGGTTTTAAGTCATTAAAAAAATTGTTTTTTGGTTCAATCATAATTCTCTTCATGTTTTTTATAATGACTCAGGCTCGTATTAATAACGCCGGAAATGCTTCTGTTATTGAAGATATGATCGTTTCGTACTTATTTGCTCCTATAGTTGCTCTTAACGATGTTACGATAACAACTGTAGATAAAAATCAATTAGGAGAATATACTTTTTCTTCTTTCTATAATATCTTGAGATTTTTTGGTTTAAGCTCATCTGAACCTATATCAGGAATCTTGCCATATACGTTTACCCCCGAGGAAACCAATATTTACACAGCTCTTCAGCCTTTTATCTCTGACTTTGGAAAAGGAGGGATTATATTAGGTGGAGTGATATATGTGTTATTTTATTGTGTGACATTTATTATGTCGTCTAAATATACTACTATGTTTATTATTTATGCATCAATGACAGGATCTTTATTTCTACAGTTTCTAACTGAAACGCTGATGATGAATTTGACGGGGAATGTTAAAATAATTTTTTGTGTTATCTTGATTAGAATTTTCTTTTTAAATAAGCAAAAGTTTGAGAAATTTAATGTTTAGTGTTGTGATTGTTACTTATAACCCAAGTGAAACATTGCTTAGGTTTGTTGATGAATTGTTTACGGTTGATGGGATTCAAATAATTATTGTTGATAATGCAAGTTCAAGTTTTGACTTTTCCACAGTTATGGATAAGGTGAAATTAATACGGCTGAAATTCAATGAAGGTATTGCTAAGGCTCAAAACATAGGTGTTGAGTATTCCACTAAGAACGAAATTTTCTTTTTTGATCAAGATAGTTTTATTTCTGCAAAAAGCTTAATTGGAATTTTAGAATATAAGAAAATAAACAATAACGTTAATTTTGGTGTGATTGCCCCTTTTGTGGATAAATTAGCCATAAAAGACAAATATATATATGAAGCTTCTGATGTTTTTATTGATACCGATATTATACAATCATCAGGATGTTTGATTTCAAAAGATGTTTATTTGGCGATGGGGGGTATGGATGAAAAGTTATTTATCGACTGTGTTGAATATGATTTCCATTTCCGCTTGAGGGCATCGGGCTACAAAAATTTAATATTAAAGAATATAAAAATGAAGCACGAGTTTGGTAAGCCAGGAGTTAAGCGAAATAATAAAGAATATGTGAGACACACACCCATTCGATATTTCTACTCCTCTAGGAATGGTGTTTTTTTGGCAAGGCAGGGATATATACCAAGGCGATATCGGGCTGATTTTGCGTTATCTTTTTTGAGGGGGATCAAGTCATTGCTGTTGAACGGTAGCTTAAGTATCAAGAGTTATTTTTATTGTTTTAAAGGTTTTTTTTATGGACTATTCTTATGATTTAACAGTTGCAATATGCACATATAATCGATGTGATATTTTAAATCAAACTTTGAGTGTTTTAAATAAGCAAATTAAAAATTGTGAATTTGACATTCAAGTAATTATTATTGATAACAACTCCTCGGATAATACTAAAAATGTCGTAAAATTCAATAATTTATTGGAATGTTATCATTTCGAAGAAAAAGCTGGATTATCGCACGCCAGAAACGCTGCTTTAGATTTATCCGAAGGTCGCTATATATGTTTCATCGATGACGATGCAGTACCATGTGAGAATTGGCTAAATAATGTAGTAACTGCAACTAAGAATAATCCTGACATTGAATTTTTTGGTGGACGAATAATTCCTGATCCTGAGGTCGATCTTCCTCTTTGGTTTGATAGCGCTTTTTGGGGACTTTACTCGTTACAAGACTTTGGAACGGATTTGAAAGTTTATCCGACAAGAGTTGGACCAGTGGGCGCTAATATGATTCTCTCGATGAAAGCGGTAGGATCGGAACGTTTTGACCCTAGATTGGGAAGAATTGGAAACAACTTATTATCTGGTGAAGAAACCGAGTTCTTAATAAGGTTGGGTTTTTTAGATAAAAAATCTATGTACTTGGGAAATGCAAGTGTTATACATAAATTTCCTCGTACTCGTTATGAAAAAAAATGGGCTGTCGAACGCTTTAAGGCTGATGGTATATCTACAAGAGTAATGTTACGTGTGACACCATCATTTCGAGGCTTTCTTTCTCCAATGTATAACTTATTGATTTCTTTGAAATGGAAGAATTCGTTTTATACATATTGTCATATTGTTAAGGTTGTTGGGTTCTTTAGAGGAAAGTGATGAATATTCTTTTTGTTGTTACAGGGCTCGGAATGGGAGGTGCAGAAAATTTAGTTATAAATTTAGCTGATTTTTATGTAGATAAAGGATACCGAGTTACAATCGTTTATTTGACAGGAGATATTTTTCTTAGACCTAACTCTAAAGAAGTGGATATTGTTTCTTTAGAAATGTTTGGCTATAAAGATATATTTTCGGGTTATATGAAGCTAAGGCGTTTGATTTTTGAGTTAAAACCGGATGTTGTACACAGTCATATGATTCATGCCAATTTATTATCACGATTAGTTAACGTTTTTCCATTAGGGCCTAAGTTGATTTGTACGGCTCATAGTACAAATGAGGGGGGGTATATTAGAATGTTAGCCTATCGGTTTACTGACCGTTTTTGCGATATGTTTACAAATGTAAGCAATGAGGCTGCAGATGTTTTTATTGCTAAAGGTGCAGCCAGGAAGGGGCGAATCATCGCTATTCCGAACGGAATAAATGCTAATATTTTTTACCCACGACACTCTCCTAATAGACACGATAAAATTCGATTAATAGCTGTTGGAAGACTGTGTAAAGAAAAGGACTATCCTAATTTATTGAGAGCTATTTCTAAACTTAAAATTGTATATCCCCAAATTCATCTAAAAATAGTTGGGGATGGCTCACTGAAATCTGAATTGAATTCTCTTGTTGATACGCTGGAAATTAAAACCCATGTGTCATTTTTGGGCACAAGAAAGGATGTTGCTGAACTGATTTCAGATAGCGATATTTTTGTTCTGTCATCTGAGTTTGAAGGATTCGGGCTCGCTGTTGCTGAGGCTATGGCTTGTGAAAAAGTGGTTGTAGCCACTGATTGTGGTGGTGTAAGGGAAGTTGTTGGGGATTGTGGCTTTTTGGTTGAGCCTAAGAATTCTGTATGGCTTGCAGAAAAAATAACTGAAGCGATCGAATTAAGTAGCGCTTCTAAGAAAGAAATGGGCATAAATGCGAGGCGTAGAGTTTTGGCACATTACTCTTTAGACTCTGCTGCAGAAAAGTATATAGCACTATATAGTAATTTAGTTAAAGGTGATAGTCCCAACTTTTATTGATTCTACTGTTTGAATGACATTAATAATTGGTTATTGAATGAAGTATTCCGATGAGTTGAGAGTGAAAAGGCAGACTGTGCTTGCTGGATAATCGCATGAACGAGCCCTTTCTTTAAGGGCTTACGTCAAATTGGCATCTTCTAATTTACAAGCCATTTCTTCAACATTCATCACAACACTGGAAACTCATTTTAGCTCAATTTGTACATCATTCTGACTGATGTTTAATGTTTCTGTACTTAATCGGAGCCAGATTGTGATGACAATAACGAACCCATTTATGTATTTCGAACTGATAAAAGATTATCGATCTTTTACGATCTGTGGTGAGCTATCTGGTTTTGATACGTGGGAAAGAACCTTTGATTTTGTTGAATGCTGAACCGAATTTCTTAAACCCCTTTGTGATATTGAGAATAGTATATTATCGCTTGCGTCATGGGCATGGTGAGCCCATCAGCGACGCAAAAGGGGCTGAAAGATTGTAATCAAATTACAGATGGTGAAGTGGTGGCGATAAATTGTAAAACCGTTCGCGGCCTTTATAATAAATCTGAAGAACGTTCTGCAATTCATATGGTCAGTGCATTTAGCGCAGTAAATCAAACTGTTTTAGGGCAAGTCAAAACAGGAGATAAGACCAATGAGATTAAAGCGATTCCAGAGCTATTAGAGTTACTCTCAATCAGAGGATGCCTTGTCACCATTGATGCCATGGGCTGCCAAAAAAACATTGCTAATAAAATCAGGGACAAAGGTTCTGACTACCTCTTAGCAGTAAAGGGTAATCAAAAAGCGCTAAACCAAGTGTTCCATTCAGGCATGTTACAGCAGTTTGATGGTGACCAATATGTCACCCAAGAGAAAGGCCATGGACGCTTAGAAACTCGATTGAGTTTAGTAGAGCACGATATGTCTTTACTTGGAGATATCGCACTTGAATGGCCGGGATTGAAAACTGTCGGTGTCGTGGTGTCGATAAGACAAGAAGGCAGTAGGCCAGCAGAGACGTGCAGATAAAGAGTTATATTAGCTCAGCGGAATTGTCTGCTAAAAACTTATTGGAAAGTACTCGGGCTCATTGGAGTATCGAGAACCAAATGCACTGGCGTTGGATGTCGGCTTCAATGAAGATAGTTGTAGGATACGTCGAGAACTGGCAGGAGAGAATTTTGCAGTTGTTAGGCACATTGCTCTCAATCTGTTAACGGCAGAAACTAGCTTTAAAGCAGGTATTAAGCGGAAGCAAAAGAAAGCGAATAGAAATAACGCTTATCTATCGCAAGTCCTTGCAGGGTAAGGGGTCATAATCTTGCCCTACAAGAGTGTTTATGGATAGTGCTTAGTTAGTAGTTTTTGAGAATTTGGTTTAAGGCAGTGTAGGGTAATATGAAAATCATTCAATTAATAACTAGATCAGATACTGTAGGCGGGGCTCAAAAGTATATTCTAGAAACATCTGATAGGTTTCAGCAAGATGGTCATGAAGTCACGATAGTTGCTGGTGGATACGGTGTTTTTAGTAAAGAAGTTGAGAGAATAGGTTTAAAATATATAAGGTTAGACACTATTGTTCGAGAGTTCTCTTTTTTTAATGATCTGAAAAGTGTATTTTCTTTTCGTGATCTTGTTAAATCTTTACAACCTGAAGTCGTTGTTATTCATTCAGCTAAAGCTGGTCTTGTAGGGCGACTTGCACTAATCGGTGTTAACACCAAAGTCATATTTATTGCTCACGGGTGGTCACACATTCGCTCATCTCGTCTATTTGGGCGAAAATTATACAGCGTTATCGAGAATGTAATGTCATTCTTTTGTGATAAGGTAATCTGTATTTCAAAGCAAGACTTGGACTTCGCCAATGAACAATTGATGATATCTAAAAAGAAAACAAGTCTCATATATAGTGGTGTGCGTGATCCACTTACATGTAAAAAAATGTCATGCAATGCTGAGTATAATCTATTAACTGTCACCCGTTTTCAGCATCCCAAAGATTTTAGTACGCTTCTAACTGCAATGAAAGAGGTTGAGCTAGTTCATAGTAATTGGATTATTACAGTCTTGGGAGATGGTGACCAGTTTGAATATTATATGCATAAAACTGCTGAATTAGGCCTTTCGGGAAAAATTAAATTTTTAGGTTTTAAAGAAAAGTTGGGTGAATTTTATAAAGAGTGTGATTTGGTTTTTCTTATTTCAAAGTCTGAAGGATTGCCTTTGTCTCTCATCGAATCAATGTCTTATCGAAAACCGATTATAGCATCAAATGTTGGTGGCGTTTGTGAGTTAATTGAAGATGGAGTTACTGGTTATTTGGTTCCCCCATCAGACCCTAAAGCGTTATCTCAGGTTATTGTGGATGTGCTTTCCAAAACCAAAACAGAACTCGCAATTATGGGTGACAATTCTTATGAAAAATACAGAAATGAATTTAACTTCGAACAAATGATTAACAAGTTATATGAACATTTCAAATCTTAGGCTATAGAATGAAAATTTTACTGACAGGGGCCACAGGTTTTGTTGGTCAACGGTTAGCTCTGATACATAGTGATTGCCGTTGTGTTGTGCGTAAAGGTGAGGATTATGAATTTGAAGATAAATTTATAGTCGATAGTATTGATGCGAATACGAATTGGGTTCAGTGTTTTTATGATGTCAATGCGATAGTACATTTAGCAGGCATTGCCCATAAGATAGGGACATCAAGCAAAGACTACATCAATGTAAATACAGAAGGAACTTTGCGTTTAGCAAGTGAGGCCGCCAAATTTGGCGTAAAACGCTTTGTTTTTGTTAGTTCTATTGGTGTGAATGGAGTCACAACACAGCTTGAACGGTTCGCTCCTGACTCGACATTTAATCCGCATAATGATTATGCCCAATCTAAATATGAAGCAGAGCTAGGACTTAAGAAAATAGCGGAAGAAACAGGCCTAGAAGTCGTTATAGTCAGGCCTACTTTAGTTTATGGCCCTAACGCACCAGGTAATTTTGGGATGATAACGAAGTTAGTTAATAAATTACCGGTATTACCTTTTGGCTTGGCTAATAACCGAAGAGATTTCATCGCCGTCCAAAACTTAGCGGATTTACTGGTTACCTGTGCAACCCACCCAGACGCTACGGGACATACTTTTTTAGCGAGTGATGGTGAGACAGTTTCGATTAAAGAGTTTACTAATGCCATTGCTGATGGACTAGATAAAAACGTGATTCAACTGCCAGTGCCTGTGAGTCTAATGCGCTTAGTAGGTAAACTTACCGGTAAATCGGCCATGATTGAGCAGCTTTATGGTAACTTAGAAGTGGATTCTTCTAACATCAAAGAGGTGTTGGGTTGGACGCCTCCTTTAACAATGAAGCATGCAATGGCGACTTTGCGTGACTCAGGAGTAAAATAGTAAATGATCCGTTTAATTGATTTCCTAGCAGCCTTTTTTGGTTTGCTTTTTTTATGGCCAGTATTACTCATCGTTACCATCATTGGTCTATTTGATACGGGCTCACCAATTTTTGTTCAAGAGCGTGTTGGTCGTAATAAAAAACCGTTTAAACTGATCAAGTTCCGCACTATGTCGGTAGAAACCAAGTCAGTGGCGAGCCACTTAGCGAGCAATGCTTCTATTACCAAACTTGGCGGCTTTCTGCGTAAAACTAAGATTGATGAACTCCCACAATTGATTAATGTGGTAAAAGGTGAAATGAGTTTGGTCGGACCGCGCCCGAATTTGTTCAATCAAGAAGAGCTCATTGCAGAGCGTGATGCGAAGGGAGTCTATGAAGTATTGCCAGGCATTACGGGTTTAGCACAAGTACAAAACATTGATATGTCGACACCAGCGTTGCTTGCAAAAACAGATAAGCAAATGATCGATACGCTCACAGTCAAAGATTACTTCAAATACATCATGATGACGGTAACAGGAAGCGGCTCTGGGGACGCGGTTAAATAACCTCTCAAGCTATTGAACATTGAGTGGTATATCTGCCACTCTTTTTCCTATATCTTTCTAAGAATTCACGATATCAATTTGCAATCTACTGCGCTCGTGCATTACGCTTCACTGAAAACTTTCCTAGTTACGACGCTCTAAAATTCAAAACAATATGAATTGTAGATCTAAACTTACTAGGTTTATCGCTGATACTTACTAAAACTAATAATACTATGCAACGTCTACAATTTTTATGGCAACTTTCTCGAACAAATAAGCGAATAGTCAGTGTCTTGATTGATACGGTGCTGATTTTTCTTGCTTTTCATCTTGCAATTTTGGTCCGTTCAGGTGAAACCAATTACTTTACCTACCCTGCAGTATGGGGAATACAAGTGGTTGTCACCTTGATCACCGTGATTGTGTTTGCGCGGTTAGGGCTCTATCGTGCAGTACTGCGTTATCTCACTTTTCAAGCTCTGTTTGTTGTCACCGCTGGTGCATTAGTTTCTGCTACTGTTGTTGCAGCATTGAGCTTTTACATGAGTGATCCGTTCCCAAGAACGGTGCCGATCATTTATGGCGCATTCTTAGCGCTGTTCTGCGGTGGTCCTCGGGTGATCGTACGTTCTCTTGTCGCGCAAAGTTATGCGAATAACCAGAACAAAGAGGTACTCATCTACGGCGCAGGTTCCGGTGGTCGTCAACTCGCTATGGCATTAAGAAGCTCCGGCGAATATCGCGTTCGTGCTTTTGTTGATGGCGATCCGACACTGTGCAATACCATGATTTTAGGTTTGCCGGTGTTTGCAATAGAAGATGTCATGCCTGTCATCAATAAATACGACATTTCACAGATATTGCTAGCAGTACCCAGCGCGAAGCGTTCTCGAAGAAAGTTGATTTTAGATGATCTTGCTAAGTTACCCGTAGAGGTGCTCACTGTGCCAGATATGACGGATATTGTATCCGGTAAGGCACAAATTGATGAGCTTAAAGATGTCGCGATTGAAGATTTGCTAGGACGAGATCCTGTAGCACCACAACAAGTGCTTCTTGAGGCGAACATCAAAGATAAAGTGGTTATGGTGACAGGTGCCGGAGGCTCTATCGGTTCCGAGCTTTGTCGTCAGATTGTGGAGCAAAACCCAACATCGATCATTTTGTTTGAGTTATCGGAATTCGGTTTGTATCAAATTGACCGTGAGCTTAATCTGCTTAAGCAACAAAAAGGGTTGAGCTGCGATATCATTCCGCTGTTAGGCTCGGTACAAAGGCAGCATCGTCTAGAAACCATCATGGCATCGTTTAAAGTACAAACTGTGTATCATGCCGCCGCTTATAAGCACGTCCCGTTGGTGGAATACAATGTCATCGAAGGCGTGCGTAACAATGTTTACGGTACCTACTATACGGCTACTGCGGCCATTAAAGCAGGCGTCGAATCATTTGTTCTAATTTCTACCGACAAAGCGGTGCGCCCAACCAATGTAATGGGCACAACGAAGCGAATGGCGGAGCTTGGCTTACAAGCTTTGGCTGAGCAAGAGAACGAGAAAGCGAATGGCACTCGTTTTTGCATGGTGCGCTTTGGTAACGTGCTTGGCTCGTCTGGTTCTGTAATCCCATTATTTAAAAAGCAAATCGCAGCAGGTGGCCCAGTAACGGTAACGCATCCAGATATCACGCGTTACTTTATGACCATTCCAGAGGCTGCCCAACTTGTGATTCAAGCGGGTGCGATGGGCAAAGGTGGGGATGTGTTCGTACTTGATATGGGCGAATCCGTAAAAATTACCGATCTAGCATGCAATCTTATTCAGCTTTCGGGTTTAGAAGTTAAATCACATGAAAACCCACATGGTGATATTGAAATCCAGTTTGCAGGGCTTCGACCGGGTGAGAAGTTGTATGAAGAGTTGCTGATTGGCGATAATGTCAAGCAAACCGCTCATGAGCGTATTATGACGGCGCATGAAGTACACTTATCGTTGTCAGATTATGAATCGCTCATCAATGAACTTGATTTAGCCTGCCACGGAATGGACCATGAAAAAATTCGTTCATTGCTACTAAGCGCACCAACAGGTTTTAATCCAACTGATGGCATTGGCGATTTGGTTTGGAAGCATAACCATATTGATGAAGAGGTAATAAATATTCATCAAGCGGTCAATGAGTAAAGGATGGGCACCTAGTATGGTGCCCATTTTTGTATATGCGGTAAGCCTCGTAAAGGCATAGAGAATGCGGAACATTAACTCTAAATCGTTGCTGGTCAGCGTGTAGCTAATAGATTCCTAGTCTCGCCAAGGCTCGCAGGCATGACGATGTTGCGTATGGCGCTTTTTCTGTCATCGAGAAGCGAAGCGTTCTGTACTCTCACAACTACCATCAAGCCTTTAACGATCGCAAAACTATCAACAAACTCCCTCTAGGACCTAGGACCTAGGACCCTAAAAACCTAAAACCCCATCAATCAACAACCTTAACCCCATTCTGTTCAATCATTTCCCCTAATTCTCGCTTCGCGTTTGTTTCTCCATGAATCAAGTGTACGCCTTTCGGTTTGGTTGGTATGCCTGTAATAAAACGCAGTAAATCTGCTTGGTCTGCATGGGCCGAGTAACCAGACATGGTGTGTATTTGCGCATTGACCTCAACACGTTGTTCGCCAATGGATATCTCCGGGTCTCCCTGTTGAATCGCTCGCCCTAACGTACCTTGTGCTTGGTAGCCAGCAAATAACACATCATTTTTCTCATCGGGTAACAGAGCCTCTAAATAGTTAACGATACGCCCGCCCTCACACATGCCAGATGCCGCAACGACAATAGCAGGCTCATCCGTTGAGGCTAGGCGGTTAACCAAGGCTAGATGTGCTCGATGGTTATCTACCGTGATGCATTGCTCAAAAGAAAGTGGGTGGCGTTGATGGTTTAGCTTGTTTTTTGCCTCTGTGCTCCATAGCTTTTTAAAGCGGCGATAAGTTTTAGTCACTTGCTTAGCAAGAGGAGAGTCTAAGATGATCGGCAGAGAGGAATGTAAGTCACGTTGATGAATCAACTGCTCGATATCAAAAAGCAGTTCTTGAGTTCTCCCCACACTGAACGCAGGAATAAGGATCACGCCACCATCTTTAAGTGCATGGTCAATGATGTGGTTTAAGCGCGCAGTACGTGTAGAAACGTCTTCATGTTGTTTGTACCCATAGGTGCATTCAATAAACAAATAGTCCGCCTGTTTTGGTGATTTAGGATCGGGCAGCAGAGGTGTATTGCTAGGGCCAAGATCACCAGAGAAGACAATCACTTCACTGTTGGGCAGTTTGAACTCCACATAGGCAGAACCAAGAATATGACCAGCCGGTTGAAAGCGTAAATAGTGCTGCCCACCTAATGGCAGCCACTGTTGGTAGAGACAGGGCTTGAGCTGCTTTTTGATAACATTGAGTACTTGCTGGCGTTGATGGTAATTGAGTCCAAGTTGCAGCTTTAATCCATCTTCCAGCATCAATGGCACTAACTCTGCAGTCGCTTTGGTGCAATAGATAGGGCCTTTAAAACCTGCCGCAAGTAACCAGGGCAAGCGTCCAATATGGTCAATGTGTGCATGGGTCAATACTAGGGCTTTGACCTGTTTTATTGAGAACTCAATATTCAGTGAAGCATTGCGTCCACCAAACTGAATATCCTTTCCTTGGAAAAGCCCACAATCAACCAGAATACTTCCGAAAGAAAGTTTTAGCTCATGGCAAGATCCCGTCACAGTATGTTTACCACCGTGATGGATAACACTAGCAAGGTCGCAGATGGTTGTTGTCATGGTTCGTCCTTAAGAAATGATGTCAATTATATGGTACTGATTTAATGCATTGGGGTGGTGGATATTTAGTCAGTGTGCGAGGGGAGTTAAAGAAAGGGCCTAGGTAAAAAGCAGGTCCTAGGTTCTAGGACCTAATGTTTTGGTTTTTGGATTATGCACAAACTTTGCTCTTGAATTATAAGAAGAATACTTGTCATTCTAAACAGTGAGGGACGAACGTGATTCAGAATCTACTGACCAGTTTTGAAAGAGTTAAGGTGATAACCTCAGATTAAATTGCGTGTGGGTAGTAGATTCCTAATTTCGCTGGAATGACATAATTGGTGATGATGTGCTTTGAAGCGTTCTGTAATCAAATAACTTCCTCAAAAAGCCGTAGAAATACACAGAGAGACCAACAAACTCGCCTCTAGGAACTAGGACCTATTATCCTAGGCCCTTGGTTTCCATAAGCGAAGCGTCCCGTATTCAAATAACTTCCTCAAAACCCATTGAAATACTCAAACCTCCAACAAACTCTTTCTAGGACCCTAGGACCCTAGGACCCTAGGACCCTAGGACCTAACTTCCCTATTGCCCAAAATCTAAAGCCTAAGATCTAGTTCAGTTTTCTTGATTCTGCTATGCTTTTGTAAAAGTTGAACTTAAGGATTCACCCATGAAAATCGCAGTTGCGGGGACCGGCTATGTAGGGCTTTCTAACGCTATGTTGTTAGCTCAAAATCATGAAGTGGTTGCGGTTGATATCATCCCAGAAAAAGTTGAATTGCTGAACAATAAGCAATCGCCAATTGTGGATGCAGAGATTGAGCACTTTCTTGCAAACAAGTCGCTAAACTTTGTTGCAACAACAGACAAAGCGTTGGCATACCTCAATGCTGATTATGTGGTTATTGCAACCCCAACCGATTATGACCCTATCACCAACTACTTCAATACCTCTTCTGTAGAAGCGGTGATCAGAGATGTCATGGCGATTAACCCAGATGCGGTCATGGTGATCAAATCAACGGTGCCAGTTGGCTATACGGCACGCATCAAACAAGAGTTGGATTGCGAGAATATTATATTCTCTCCAGAATTCTTGCGAGAGGGTAAAGCGCTTTACGATAACCTTTACCCATCACGTGTTATCGTTGGTGAGCGCAGTGAGCGTGCAGAAATGTTTGCAGGCCTGTTGGTTGAAGGGGCGATCAAAGAGGACATTCAAGTCCTATTTACCGATTCGACAGAAGCGGAAGCCGTAAAACTGTTCTCGAATACGTACCTTGCGATGCGTGTGGCTTATTTTAATGAGCTGGATTCTTACGCAGAAGCTCATGGCTTGGATGCTCGCCAAATCATTGAGGGGGTTGGTTTAGACCCACGTATTGGCAATCACTACAACAACCCATCATTTGGTTATGGTGGTTACTGTTTGCCGAAAGATACGAAGCAGCTTCTTGCTAACTACCAAAGTGTGCCAAATAACATCATTGGTGCAATTGTAGAAGCAAACCGTACTCGCAAAGATTTTGTCGCAGAATCGATTATTAAGCGTCAGCCAAAAGTGGTCGGTATTTACCGCTTGATCATGAAAGCAGGTTCAGATAATTTCCGTGCCTCTTCCATCCAAGGTATCATGAAACGTATTAAAGCCAAAGGGATTGAAGTGGTGGTGTACGAGCCAGTACTTAAAGAGCAAGAATTCTTTAATTCGCGCGTGATCCAAGATTTGAATGAGTTTAAACAAACGGCGGATGTGATCGTATCTAACCGTATGGTAGAAGAGTTAACGGACGTTACAGAAAAAGTCTATACCCGTGACTTATTTGGTAGTGATTAAATCCACACCTATACTTCATAAAGCCAGTGAATATTCACTGGCTTTTTTATTCCAAGGAAAGGAATGCTATGAAGTATCTTGTAACAGGTGCGGCTGGCTTTATTGGAAGCGCGACCGCAGAAAAACTCAATACAGCAGGTCATGAGGTTGTTGGTATTGATAACCTTAACGATTACTACGATGTGAACCTAAAACACGCACGGCTAGCCCGTATTGAAAATCCATTGTTCAAATTTGTGAATGTGGATATCGCAGACCGCGAAGCAATGGCGCAATTGTTTGCTGCAGAAAAGTTTGATCGAGTCATTCATTTAGCCGCGCAAGCCGGCGTTCGCTACTCATTAGAGAACCCGCACGCGTACGCTGATTCAAACTTGGTTGGTCATCTCAATATTCTTGAGGGATGTCGCCAGAATCAAGTGCAGCATTTGGTGTATGCATCATCGAGTTCTGTGTACGGTTTAAACGCCAAAGTGCCATTTGCAACATCAAATACAGTTGATCATCCTGTTTCTTTGTACGCTGCGACAAAGAAATCCAATGAGCTGATGGCTCACAGCTATTCTCACCTTTATGATATTCCGACCACGGGCCTGCGTTTCTTTACCGTGTATGGATCTTGGGGTCGCCCAGATATGGCACCGTTCATCTTTACCAAGAAGATTCTGGATGGTGACACTATCGACATTAATAACAATGGTGATATGTGGCGAGATTTCACGCACGTCGATGATATCGTTGAGGGCGTGGTGCGTATCGCAGATGTGATCCCACAACAAGATGAGGCTTGGACGGTTGAAACGGGCACGCCAGCAAGCAGCTCTGCCCCGTATGCGGTGTACAACATCGGCCACGGTTCACCAATCAATTTGATGGATTTTGTAAAAGCCATTGAAGATGAGTTAGGTATTGAGGCCAAGAAAAATTTCCGAGAAATGCAGCCAGGTGATGTATACCAAACCTACGCAGATACAGAAGATCTGTTTGCCGCAACAGGCTACAAGCCACAAGTCAGCGTGAAAGAGGGCGTAGCAGAGTTTGTCGCTTGGTATAAGGACTTTTATGGGAAATAGATAGGGTTTAGGTTTAAAAGATAGGTCCTAGGATCCTAGGGCCTAATGTTTTGGATTACGGATTACGGATTACGGATTACGGATTACGGATTACGGATTACGGATTACGGATTACGGATTACGGATTACGGATTACGGATTACGGATTACGGATTACGGATTACGCGCAATCGTTAGCTTTCTGTGTTCTGTGTTCTGTGTTCTGTATTCCTACCGCTTTCTCAAGAGCTAATGAAATGCACAAACTTCCAGCACACTCCATCTAGGACCTAGGCCCTAAAACCTATAATCTTTTTCAAAAACCAAAAAGGCCGATGTGTTCACATCGGCCTTTTGATTATCTATCGTCTATTACGAGACAGATTAAGCTTTAGCGGCTGCCGCTGCTTTAGCGATAGCGACGAAGCTCTTAGCGTCTAGCGAAGCACCGCCAACTAGAGCACCGTCGATGTCTGGTTGTGAGAAGTAAGCTTCAGCGTTTTCTGGTTTAACAGAACCGCCGTATTGGATGATTACTTGCTCTGCAACTGCTTCGTCTTTCGCTGCTATGAGTGCGCGGATAGATGCGTGGATGCGTTGTGCATCTTCAGCTGTTGCTGCTTTACCAGTACCGATAGCCCAGATTGGTTCGTAAGCGATGATCGCACCGTTTAGCGCTTCAACACCGTAAGTGTCAATAACAGCGTTGATTTGACGTGCACATACTGCTTCAGTTTCGCCAGCTTCGTTTTGCGCTTCAGATTCACCGATACAGAAAACAGGCGTTAGGCCGTTTTCTTTTAGGAAGTTGAATTTCTTCGCGATGAACTCGTCAGATTCGTTGTGGTATTCACGACGCTCTGAGTGACCGATGATGATGTGAGTTGCACCAAAGTCTTTCAGCATTTCTGGAGACATATCGCCAGTGAATGCACCGCTGTTGTTTAGGTCAGTGTTTTGAGCACCTAGGATAATTTTGTTATCGCCTTCTGCGATGACACACTCAGCTAGACCGATGTAAAGAGCTGGTGGAGCTACTGCTACGTCAACGCCTTCAACGCCTTCAAGTTCAGCGTTAATACCCGCTAGTAGCTCAGTTACCATTGCTTTGCTACCGTTTAGTTTCCAGTTACCCATCACTACAGGACGACGCATAGGAATATCTCCCTTATCTTTAATGTCAAATAATCAATTAATGTAAAAAATCTACGTAGGAATATAACAGAATAATGCGAACAGATCATGATTGGTGTCATGTCTTATTCGGCTTTCTTTATCTGCTCAATGCGGAATGTGTTCTGTTATTTTTGTCAAAAGCAATCGATTGGTGATCACGTAGACAGAATGATAGCTCAATCCTCGGAAATTGCCGCTCAGGTTGGTATTACTAAGGGTGAAAAGTTCGCCATAAACAGAAAGGAATCACAATGCCAAACTTAGTTTTAGAATATTCCAACTCGGTGGATGAGCGTGTCAATGTTCAAGGTTTATTAGAAGACTTACACAAAGCGGCCATTGGAACCGGATTGTTCGACGTTGCATCGGTTAAGTCCAGAGCATTGCGCTGTCATCATTGGCTAGTCGGCGATGAGGGTGATAGTGTGGACTTCATTCATCTTAACTTTGATTTACTCTCAGGCCGAACACCAGAGCAAAAGCGAGACTTGTCGAGAGCATTAATGACGGTGCTGCAAGAGCAAGCCAGCCATGTACGCAGCCTAACGGTGAATGTTCGTGATATGGATATTGATTGCTTCCAGAAAGTGGTGAATAGATAAAAGGACCAACAACCTTTTTTCATTCCTTTTCTTTGCCCTTTATTGTGCTCTTCGTTACTCTATACCCATTCTGGTTTTTGGATAAAAGTCGATGTCAATTAAAGAGTTATTATTTTCGTTTCAAGGGCGTATAGGCCGAAAAACATATTGGGCCTGGAATATTGTTTACTATATTTCGATACTCGGTTTTGGCGTAGGTATCAACAAGCTGTTTCCTGCGTTTTCTTACATCATTCTGCCGGTGTTTCTGCTTATTTTACTTATTCCTGATCTGGCGATTACGACCAAACGCTGGCATGACCGTAATAAGTCAATCTACTGGCTGGCATTAAACATTCCTTTGATTATTGGCCGAATTGCTACGCCAATGACAAACCCAGATGCTCAGGCAGCATCGACACCGCAAATGTTGATTGCTTCTGTCTCATTGATTTGTGGTGTATGGATTTTGGTAGAGTGTGGCTTCTTGAAAGGAACCGCAGGCCAGAACCAATACGGACCAGAGCCGGAGTAAAAGGAAAAGAAAGGCCCTAGGTAAAAAGCAGGTCCTAGGATCCTAGGGCCTAAAATCTTGGGTTACTGATTACGCGCAATCGTGGTTTTTTCTGTATTCTGTAAGCGAAGCGCCCAGTATTCCAACAGCTTTCTCAATAACTCATTGAAACGTATAAACGTCTAGCGCGCTCCAACTAGGGTTTAGGACTTAAAAACCTATGGCCTAAGAACGTTCAATAAAAACCATCTCTATCTTTAAACGTCTTTAAACTCACCACATCTGCTTTTTGCGCCGGTGTCGTTTCCCCTTGCAGCGCTTCTCTAAACTTCGCGACTTGTTTTTGCAGTTCGTTCATTAGCACCACATTAGTATGGTTGGGGTTCTTACAATTATGTATAACTCGGTCGATATGGCTTTGTTGTGCCCATAAGCGTGGTTGCATTTCTTCTGAGGCACTTTCAATCATCTCTTTTGCCATTTCATGGCGGAACTGCTCAAAGGCTTCCGGATCGCGTTTGGCCATTTTGACCATATCATCGAACGAGGGTAAAACTTGTGGCTTGTGAGGGGCAGTCATGTTGTCTCCCAATCCATAGGACGCTGCTTTTACTAATAAAAGCGTAATCCACTGAGAAAGGGAGGATAGGGGGATTTGGTTATAGTCTCATTTGTAAGAAACTTAGATCGGAGTCTTTGGCGCAGAGTTCTCGGCATCGATAGCCATTTGCTAACGATGGCCATTCGGTACAGATAGCCGTAGAGAAATCAGCCTGAGATGGGCTCTTGAATGCGATAAACGCAGCGGCGCTGACCGTTGATAATGTGTTCTGTGCGCTCTATGAGCGTGTCGCTACCTAACAGTGATTGAAACACGTTGAGTTCAGATTGGCACAAGCTAGGGCAACGAGTTGCGGCTTTACAAATTGGGCAGTGGTTCTCGATGAGGATGAAGCCTTGCTCGTCTTGCTCCAACTCCGCCATGTAACCCTCTTTCTCGCGAAGCGTAACCAACGTATTGAGCTTGCTTTCCAGTGAAGCGCATTGTGCAAGATGCCATTGGTAGTGTTTCAGCGTGAGCTTTTCTCGCTCTGATGTGACTTTATCGAGCCCGTCTTTACCGAAAATGTGCTCAACGGCTTCAATAAATTGGATGGTCAATTCGCCATGGCGATCAGCAAACTGCTCATGCCCTTTTTGAGTTAATGACCAATGACGAGTAGGGCGACCCACTTTCACTTTCACATCATGAATCGATAGGATGCCGTCATCTTCTAAACCTTGTAGGTGCTGACGAGCCCCCATGGTTGTCATGTTCAGTTCGGAAGAGAGTTGTTTCGCAGTGACAGAGCCATCACGCTTAACGATTTGCAAAATCCTATCTACGGTCTTCATATACCCACCATCTATACATCAGTACATATTATGCGCGATAGGATTAGTAAAGAGAAGAGTTGACTTAGTTTTGGGGGAAACAAGGTTTAAAAGATAGATCCTAGGGAAAACAGAGAGGTCCTAGGAGAAAGGCAAGTTCCTAGGATCCTAGGCCCTAGGAACTTTGTATCTGTTTAAAGAATAATATCGCGTACTTCAGGGTCTTTACGATCTAGGTAGTGCGTAGACTTGATACGACGGATAGTACGACAGCGGCCACGAATAAGCAGAGTTTCTGTTGTTGCGATGTTACCTTGGCGAGTAATCCCTTCAAGTAGATCGCCCTTAGTAATACCTGTCGCGGAGAAGATAACATTGTCGCTGCGAGCCATGTCTTCCATCTTAAGAACGATGTTCGCTTGCACGCCCATCTCTTCACAGCGTTGAAGTTCTGCCGCGCCGTAAATGCGGTTTTCTTCGGTATCGCCTTTGACTTCGTGACGAGGAAGAAGTCGGCCATGCATATCGCCATCTAGCGCGCGAATAACCGCCGCTGAAACCACACCCTCTGGTGCGCCACCAATGCAGTACATTAAGTCCACTTCGCTGTCAGGCATACAAGTTAGAATAGAAGCCGCTACATCACCATCAGGCACAGCAAATACGCGTACACCCATCGCTTGCATTTCTGCAATCACGTCATCATGACGAGGTTTTGCTAGTGTGATAACAACCAACGTATCAAGTGATTTGTTTAATGCTTTTGCTACGTTTTCTAGGTTTTCTTTGAGCGGTTTATTGAGGTCAATCGCGCCTTTCGCGCCAGGGCCTACCACTAACTTTTCCATGTACATGTCTGGCGCTTTCAAGAAGCTGCCTTTTTCACCGGCCGCCAACACCGCTAATGCGTTTGATTGGCCCATTGCCGTCATGCGAGTACCCTCGATAGGATCTACCGCGATATCGACAGCATCACCACCTGTACCCACTTGCTCACCGATGTAAAGCATAGGAGCATCATCAATTTCACCCTCACCGATAACGATTTCACCGCTAATGTCGGTTTTGTTTAGTAGGGTACGCATCACTTCAACGGCAGCACCGTCAGCTGCGTTTTTGTCACCACGGCCAAGCCATTTGTAGCCAGCCAGAGCGGCACCTTCAGTAACACGGGAAAATGCCATTGCTAAATCGCGTTTCATGATGTCTCCAAGTAACAAGAGGGAAGAAAAATTTGCGCGGCGATTCTACCACATTGCAAGTTAAACGTTTGCCTTTTTGCTGAGCTTTAACTCTAACTATCTTGAATTCGATCAATTATTGGGTGAGTTTTTAATGTGAAGAAGCCAAAAATAGAGCGCAAAAATACAACCATGTTCAGAAAAGTCAGAGTTTAGTGAGATTGCGCTGATTTTTTGACCGAATGATGCAAAATATCGAATATAGTAAGTGTTTCTCGTCGCTACGCTGAGTAGAATGAATCTTATAGGTTAGGTGCCGACGATTTGTCGAGTATCGTCCCCACGGAACAATAAAGGTAGGCCAAGATGTCTTTTGAAGTACTAGAAAAACTAGAAGCAAAAATTCAAACAGCAGTTGATACAATCACTCTTCTTCAGATGGAAGTTGAAGAGCTGAAAGAAGACAAAGTAAAGCTAGAAGCAGAAGCAAACGAGCTTCGCTCTCAGCGTGAAGATCTAGAGCAGAAATCTCAACAAGCTCAACAAGAGCATGCTCAATGGCAAGAGCGCATTCGTGCACTACTTGGCAAAATGGACGAAGTGGAATAATTCACTCCATATCCAGAATTAACAACACCCGCTTCGGCGGGTGTTTGTGTATTTGGGTAAAAGAAAGGTTCTAGGGAAAGACAGTTCCTAGGATCCTAGGCTCTAACACCTAAGATCTATTCTTCTTCACCCAGCTCGAGATCCACATTAAGTGGTTCAGGAGATAGGATAATGCCTGTGCTGTCAGCGTAGACGTAATCTTCCGGCAAGAAGCTAACGCTGCCAAAGTTTACTGGTACATCATGCTCACCAATACCTTGACTTGCTGCGCCTACAGGAATAGAGGCAAGGGCTTGAATGCCTAAGTTCATGTCTTCGAGTACGTCAACTTCGCGAACGCAGCCATAAACAATAATGCCTTCCCATTCATTTTCTTCGGCTAGCGCTGCAATTTCTGCATCAATTAGCGCTTTACGTAAGGAACCGCCACCGTCAATCAGCAGTACACGCCCGATGCCGTCTTGTTCGAGAGTTTCACGGATCAATGCATTGTCTTCAAAGCATTTTATTGTCGTGATCTGGCCTGCAAACGATGCGCGACCACCAAAGTTACTGAACATCGGTTCGACAACATCTACCTGATCGAGGTAAATATCGCAAAGTGCTGAAGTGTTGTATTCCATGGCGTACCTTTCTTAAACAGAAAACGTTGTCTTTGAGTATATCTAGGCATTAAGCCATTGCAACGAGATTCCTTTTTTAACTTATCAGAGTTTGAGCTACCACAATTTCTGAGGCGCGTGAAATTGGTTCACGTCAGTCTTTGGTGTATTGGCGTATATACAATAAGAAGATACAGCAAAAAATTGAAAAGGATGATTTCCTTTGGCGTCCAAATGCCAACGGTCAGCATTGTGGTATTTAGGAGAAATGCCGCGAGAA
>NZ_CAJIMW020000698.1:0-13682 GCF_905175395.2 Vibrio sp. B1REV9
TTTTCTTTAAATCAGATAGATTTGCAATCTATGGGCTATGGCTTCAATGCCTTATCTCTGCGAGGCAGTCCGCTATATGCTGACAGTTGGAAGGGAATCAAAAACGTTATCCGGCTTGCTTTGAACATCCTCACCATCGAGGCAAGTTAACACCCTAAGCTCAGAACCCCTGACACAATTAACGGTATTAGCAGCAAACAACACTGGTTATAAAAACCTAACGTTGTTGATTTCTAAAGCTTATCTCCGTGGTCATGTTCAACATCAACCAGTTATTGATAAAGCATGGCTTGCTGAGCTTTCTGAGGGTTTGATTGTTCTTTCCGGCGGAAAAAGTGGTGAGCTGGGTAAAGCGTTACTAAAAGGCAACCGAAAGCTTGTTGAAAGTTGTGTTGAGTTTTACAAGCAGCACTTTGCGGATCGTTTTTACTTAGAGTTAATTCGTACTGGCCGACCAGACGAAGAAACCTACTTACATTTTGCGGTGGAATTGGCGGAGCAGGAAGATCTACCTGTTGTTGCGACGAATGAAGTGGTATTCATCAGCGAAGACTTGTTTGATGCCCATGAAATACGAGTTGCCATTCATGATGGCTATACTTTAGAAGACCCTCGTCGTCCCAAGAATTACAGTACGCAACAGTATTTACGTAGTGAAGAAGAGATGTGTGAGCTGTTTGCTGACATCCCTGAAGCGCTAGAAAACAGTGTTGAAATCGCAAAGCGTTGTAACGTGACAGTGCGTCTTGGCGAATACTTCCTGCCGGCTTTCCCTACAGAGGGGATGAAAGAGACCGAGTTTTTGGTCATGAAATCTCGCGAGGGATTGGAAGACCGTCTTGAATTTCTATTCCCAGATGAACAAGAACGTCTGAAACGACGTCCAGAATATGATGAGCGTTTGCAAATTGAGCTCGACGTAATCAACCAAATGGGATTCCCAGGTTACTTCTTGATCGTAATGGAGTTCATCCAGTGGTCGAAAGATAATGCGATTCCAGTTGGTCCTGGTCGAGGTTCTGGTGCAGGTTCATTGGTGGCATACGCGCTAAAAATTACGGATCTTGACCCACTCGAATATGATTTGCTATTCGAACGTTTCTTGAACCCTGAACGTGTATCTATGCCCGATTTCGATGTCGATTTCTGTATGGATAAGCGCGATCAAGTGATTGATCACGTTGCGGAAATGTACGGTCGTGATGCGGTATCTCAGATCATCACGTTCGGTACCATGGCGGCAAAAGCGGTTATTCGCGATGTTGGTCGTGTTCTTGGTCACCCATTTGGTTTTGTTGATCGCATTTCCAAATTGATCCCGCCAGACCCGGGCATGACCCTGGAGAAAGCGTTCAAGGCAGAGCCAGCGTTGCCTGAGCTGTATGAAGCTGACGAAGAAGTGAAAGAGCTTATCGATAAGTGCCGCATCCTTGAGGGTTGTACGCGAAATGCCGGTAAGCATGCGGGTGGTGTTGTAATCTCACCAACCACGATCACAGACTTTGCGCCAATTTATGCGGACTCGGAAGGGCACTTCCCTGTTACTCAGTTCGATAAGAACGACGTAGAAACAGCCGGCTTAGTTAAGTTCGACTTCTTGGGACTGCGTACACTGACCATCATCGACTGGGCACTTGGGTTAATTAACCCGCGCTTAGAGAAAGAGGGCAAAGCCCCCGTTCGTATCGAATCGATTCCATTGGATGATGCGGCGTCATTCCGTTTACTGCAAAACTCGGAAACTACCGCGGTATTCCAGCTTGAATCTCGCGGCATGAAAGAGCTGATCAAGCGTCTTCAGCCAGACTGTTTCGAAGATATCATCGCACTGGTGGCACTTTTCCGTCCAGGACCGCTGCAATCGGGCATGGTTGATAACTTTATCGACCGTAAACATGGTCGAGAGGCAATCTCATACCCAGATGAAAAGTGGCAACACGAGTCGCTTAAAGAAATTTTAGACCCAACTTATGGCATCATCCTGTATCAAGAACAGGTTATGCAGATCGCGCAGGTACTGTCTGGCTACACGCTTGGTGGTGCGGACATGCTTCGTCGTGCGATGGGTAAGAAAAAGCCAGAAGAAATGGCGAAGCAGCGTGCGACGTTCGAAGATGGCGCGATTGCCAATGGCGTCGATGGCGAGTTGGCGATGAAAATCTTCGACTTGGTAGAGAAGTTCGCGGGTTACGGCTTTAACAAATCGCACTCAGCCGCATATGCACTGGTTTCTTATCAAACCCTTTGGCTTAAGATGCATTATCCTGCCGAGTTTATGGCAGCGGTAATGACCGCCGATATGGATAACACTGAAAAAGTAGTCGGTCTGGTTGATGAATGCCTGCGCATGAAACTCACCGTATTACCGCCAGATATCAACTCAGGTTTATACCGCTTTAACGTGGATGAAAATGGCGCGATTGTCTACGGTATTGGCGCGATTAAAGGTGTCGGTGAAGGGCCTATTGATGCGATTTTAGCGGCACGAGAGAAAGGCGGTCACTTTAAAGACTTGTTTGATTTTTGTGCACGAATTGACCTTAAAAAAGTCAATAAACGTGTTATTGAGAAATTGATTTACGCGGGAGCACTTGATCGATTAGGCCCGCATCGTGCAGCATTGATGGCATCATTGAATGACGCCGTCAAGTCGGCGAGCCAACACCACCAAGCGGAGGCCTTTGGTCAAGCTGATATGTTTGGTGTATTAACCGATGCTCCAGAAGAAGTTGAGCATAAATACACTCAAGTTCCACCTTGGCCAGAAAAAGTATGGCTAGAGGGAGAGCGTGAGACGTTAGGTTTGTATTTGACGGGGCACCCAGTTAACGCCTATATCAAGGAACTCAACAAGTACGTCAGCTGTCGACTTAAAGACGCGACGCCGACACGTCGCGATCAATCAGTGACTATTGCTGGCTTAGTTATTGCTGCACGAGTGATGACAACCAAGCGCGGTACGCGAATCGGTCTGATGACTTTAGATGACCGAAGCGGCCGAATGGAAGTGATGTTGTTCTCAGATGCGCTCGATAGATATGCAGAACTTCTCGAAAAAGATAAAATTTTAGTGGTTTCCGGACAGGTCAGCTTTGATGACTTCAACGGTGGCCTTAAAATGTCGGCGCGTGAAGTTATGGATCTGGGTAGTGCACGTGAAAAATATGCACGAGGTTTATCGGTATCGATTGATGCCAACCAGATTAACGATAAATTCTTTTCCGAATTTTCCCGTATTTTGGAACCTCATAAAGCCGGAACCGTTCCAGTCAATGTATACTACCAGCGTGCCGACGCCAGAGCGCGGTTAACATTGGGCACCGAGTGGCGTGTGACGCCGAGTGATACATTGCTAGACGATTTAAAACAGTTACTTGGCAAAGACCAGGTAGAACTCGAATTTAACTAAAAATTCAGCGTAATACGTTAGACGCTGAGTAAAAAAGGATTCATAGATGAGCCTAAACTTTCTTGAATTTGAAAAGCCAATTGCAGAGCTAGAAGCGAAAATTGAAGCATTACGTGACGTTTCTCGTCATGGTGGTGATTCTGCAATTGACCTTGATAAAGAAATCGAACAGCTTGAGAAGAAAAGCCTAGAACTTAAGAAAAAAATCTTCAGTGATTTAGGTGCATGGGAAACAGCTCAACTGGCTCGTCACCCTTTACGTCCATACACTTTGGACTACATTAAGCATGCGTTTGATGAGTTTGATGAACTGGCGGGTGACCGTGCATTCGCAGATGATAAAGCGATTGTTGGCGGTATTGCACGCCTAGACGGTCGTCCTGTGATGATCATCGGTCACCAAAAAGGGCGAGAAACCAAAGAAAAAGTGAAGCGTAACTTTGGTATGCCTAAACCTGAGGGGTACCGCAAGGCGTTGCGTTTGATGCAAATGGCGGAACGTTTCAATATGCCAATTATCACATTCATCGACACTGCTGGCGCATACCCTGGTGTTGGCGCGGAAGAGCGCGGCCAATCTGAAGCCATCGCAAAGAACCTTAAAGTGATGTCTGGTCTTAAAGTGCCAGTGATCTGTAACGTTGTTGGTGAGGGCGGTTCAGGTGGTGCATTAGCCATTGGTGTGGGTGATTATGTGAACATGCTTCAGTACTCAACATACTCAGTGATCTCACCAGAGGGTTGTGCATCTATCCTATGGCGTGATTCGGATAAAGCTCCTCAAGCAGCAGAGGCTATGGGTCTAACGGCACCTCGCCTTAAAGAGCTTGAACTGATCGACGAAATCATCGAAGAGCCACTTGGCGGCGCCCACCGTGATCACGCTCAGATGGCTGCAAATATGAAAGCGAATCTGCTTCGTCAGCTTGAAGATTTGGAACAGCTTGATCAAGAGACGCTTCTTGAGCGCCGTTATCAACGACTAATGAACTATGGTTATTGTTAAACATAGGTTATTGTTGAACATAGGTTACTGCTAAATCGAGTTATAGCGAAGCGTTAGCTGAACTCTCGCAAGATAACAGATAAAATAGAAAGGGTTGGCTTAATGTCAGCCCTTTTTTGTACCTATTGGATCGCTTATGGAATCGCTATATCAACACTTTGCTAGTGTACTGGACAGATATTACCAGCCTAATACGACATTACCATCGACGCCCAAGATAGTATTAGCATTCAGTGGTGGCGTAGATTCTCGTTTATTACTTGAGTTACTTCGTCGATACCAACAGGCCCAATCTATTGCGTGCCATGCGGTGTATGTACATCACGGATTAAGCGCTAATGCAGATGGTTGGGCGAGCAAATGTCTTTTATGGGCAGAAGATGCGGGCATCTCTTGCTCAGTGGAGTATGTCAGTCTTGATCTTTCCTCCGGAGAAAGTGTTGAACTTCTTGCGCGTGAGGCTCGTTATCAAGCGCTCGCTAAGTACATAAATACGGGTGATTTACTTTTAACAGGCCAACATGCAGATGATCAAATTGAAACGTTTTTGTTGGCATTGAAACGTGGCAGTGGACCAAAGGGGCTGTCTTCCATGGCTGAAAGTATGGCTTTTTCAGGAGGGCAGATCGTTAGGCCATTATTGTGCGTTAAGCGTGAGCAAATAGAAGCGGTAGCACATCAACTTGGCCTTGAATGGGTCGAAGACGAAAGTAATCAAGATACACGCTATGACCGAAATTTTCTGCGTCATCGAGTGGTTCCTGAACTTTCACAACGTTGGCCGAGTATTCATCAGTCGGTGCAGCGCAGTGCGACCTTATGTGCCGAGCAAGAATCGCTGCTTGATGAATTGCTCAACACCGCTTTTGAGTATGCATTACTAAACGATTTAAGCCTGAGTATTGATGCTCTAGAGACCCATAGTCAGCTTGCTCGAGCTAGATTGATTCGGATGTGGCTAGCAAAGCTAAATACCAATATGCCAACTCAGGCGCAGTTAAACTTGATTTGGAATGAAGTCGCATTGGCACAACAAGATGCGAACCCAAAGCTACAACTTAAGCAGGGCGAAGTGCGCCGCTTTCAAAAACGTCTATATTGGGTGACAGAAACCGCAGATGTCGCTATGTGGCAAAGCACTATTCAAACGGATTTACCTGTTGTACTTCCCGAACGGTTGGGGGAGTTAACGCTATGCTCGACATCTAGTGAGGCCAATATTGCATTACCTTCTAAACCAGAATTGCTCAGAATTACCTTCAATCCTGAAGGGCTATCGGCGCGTCCAAGTACACGCAATCACAGCCGTAAGTTAAAAAAGCTATTTCAAGAATACAATGTCCCTAGTTGGTTACGCAGGCAGACCCCTATTTTAATGTATCAGGATCAGGTAGTCGCCGTGGCAGGGTTGTTTGTAGATCAAGCGTTTAGTGGCAAAGATTGTGAACTTGTCTGGCGTAAGTCATTGTAATTCATGCCACAATGTCGGGCATAAAAACAGTTACTTAAATAAAAGCGATTAGGTGAAGCAATGAAGAAAATAATCATGGGCGCAATGGTGGTGCTAACCATGTTGAGTGGGCAAGCACTGGCTGCTGGAGATGCAGGAGCAGGAGAAGCGAAAGCTGCAGTGTGTTCTGCTTGCCATGGCGCGGATGGTATCGCGGTGATCCCTGGTTATCCAAATCTAAAAGGGCAGAACGAGCAATACCTAGCAAGCTCAATTAATGCGTATAAGCAAGGTCAGCGCACAGGTGGTTTAGCTGCGGTTATGCAAGCTCAAGCCAGTTTGCTTTCTGATGCCGATATTGCAAACTTGGCTGCGTATTACGCAAGCCTGAAATAGATACAAAGCTCGTCGAGAGTTAGGATTTTGAATCGCTTGGTGACGACAAGCATTGAATGTTGTGACACGCTAACCGATAATATGCGCAAACGATTGAAGCTTAAGGGATGAACATGAAAAAAATTGAAGCGATTATCAAACCATTCAAGTTGGATGATGTTCGAGAAGCATTGGCGGAAGTAGGTATCACAGGGATGACGGTCTCTGAAGTGAAAGGTTTTGGTCGCCAAAAAGGTCATACTGAGCTTTACCGTGGTGCGGAGTACATGGTCGACTTTCTACCAAAAGTGAAGTTAGAAATTGTTGTGACTGAAGACATGGCAGATAAGTGTGTTGATACCATTGTTGATACAGCTCAAACTGGAAAAATTGGCGATGGTAAGATTTTCGTTACCGATGTAGAACGCGTAGTGCGTATTCGTACTGGTGAAGAAGACGAAGACGCAATCTAACGAGCATCTATATAGAATTAAGATTTCACTACAACATACAGTGAAAAATTGATTAAGCTAAAAGGGAGTCCGAGGTGGCTCCTTTTTTTATTCATTCAAGTCTATCTTTGTTCTGTATTTAGGTCGGTCTATGTTTAAGCGCTTATTTATTGCGGTGGTTTTTCTTAGCTTAGCGGCGGTGTTCGCTTTTCAGCTTATTTTTATTGTGCCGGAGCAACCTCAAATTATTACCCAAACAGGGAGCAGCATTACTCAAAACGTTCGTTGTATGGATTTTAACCAGCCGAAAGCACTCGATGAAGATGGTGAGCTAAACATATTGGTATGGAATATCTACAAGCAGAATCGAGATGATTGGCGATCAGCTTTAGATACATTTTCTGCTAATAAGCAATTACTTCTTTTGCAAGAGGCGAGTCTTACCGACACGTTTAAAGATTGGCTGGTGGATGGTCATTGGGTGAGTAATCAAGTGACGGCATTTAAAGCGTTAGGCAGTGGTGCTGGAGTGATCAGTATTGCGAAACAAGAGCCTATTCTGGCATGTGCTTACACGTCTAAAGAACCATGGTTGCGTCTGCCTAAGTCAGCGTTGTACAGCAAATATCAGCTTAGTAATGGTGAGACTCTAGCGGTAGTAAATATTCATGCCATTAACTTTACGGTTGGAACCGACGAATACACATCTCAGATTTCTGCGATGGAGCGAGTATTGAATGAGCATAAAGGGCCGATTTTATTTGCAGGAGACTTTAATAGTTGGAGTGAAGAGCGTGTGACCGCAATGAAGAAAGCATTGCTCAAGGCCGATTTACAAGAAGTTAAGTTTGCTCAAGATAATCGGACTCAATTTATTACAGGTTTACCGTTAGATCATGTGTTTTATCGTGGTTTAACGCTTAAAAACGCAAAAGCGCCGCAGAGCGACGCTTCCGATCATAATCCATTATTGGTGTCGTTTACGATTAACGAATAGCATTGGCTATGCTAGTCGAGTAACGTATTAAGCGATAACGATGTACAACGCCCAAATTACGTAGAACGCAATCCAAGGTAGGCTCGCAATGACAAGTGCCTGTCCGCGTTCAAACTCTGTCCAAGTTAGAACCACGCCATAGCCCAATACAATGTACCAAGGCAGCAGTAGCGGTAGTGAGCTAGCAAAGTGCGACCACTCGTTGGTCAAAGGCAGTTTTAACAAGCCATTTAGACTGTTTAGGTCTGCGGCGTATGTCATTACTTGACCGTGTTTTAGAAGTAGGCTCGCGTAGCTTGCGATGTCGCCTAGAACTGCCGGGAACAGGATGGCAGAAGAGGCTGCAAACCATTTCCAGTAACCGTACTGCTGTTTGCTTGCTTTGGTTGCAAGGAAGAACCACAACGCCAAAAGCAGCAGAGTCGCAAAGCGGTTGAACACGTCATTAATGATCGCACTTGCCATCAACGTATTTGGCTCTAACAGTTCAACTTGCTGAGGGTCGATCTGTTGGAATTGAGCCGCCAGTTGCTCACTTAACCAAGTGAAATCCACATTCGAGAAATAGGCCCCCCAGAATAGGAATGGGCTTATCATCAAAAAGATGAAAGGTTGCCATCCCCAGCCTCCACGCTGATAGAGCGCCAAGAAGCAAGATGTTGGAGATCGGAAAATATCCAACAGCATGACAAGCGGGTTGCTCGATGGGCTCATACACTTACCTTAGTTACGTCAACATACAACTTAAGCTTTTGACCTGGTTTTAGGTACTTCTGCTTTTGAAGAGAGTTCCATTTCACGATGTCGTTGCCCTTCACCTTAAACTTGCTCGCAATACCGCTGATGGTGTCGCCTGAGCGTACGTTGTAGAACACAGTTCGAATAATCGCGCCTTTGTCAGAGTTCTTCCAGATCACCAGTTTTTGACCCACGCGCAAGGTGTCTCTTGGCCCCATACCGTTCCATTTAGCCAAAGACTGATGGGAAACCTTGTTCTCTTTTGCGATAGACCACAAGCTCTCACCAGATTGCACGACATGAGTAAGCTTAAATTGACCGCGCGCTTGAGATTGTGTTTTTTCTAGTCGGTTCTCCGCGGTTAGAGCGTATTTAGAATCGTCTTTTGTTGACGTTGGGATCACTAAGTACTGACCAACGCGAATATTATTGTTTGATAGCCCGTTTGCGCGCTGAATAACTTTGGTTGTCGTACCATACTTTTGAGCCAACAGACTTAGCGAATCGCCCGATTTCACTTTATAGCGTGCGACTTTTACCCCTTTACCACGGTTCTTATTTACTTGAGCAAGGAACTGGTCTTTTTTCTCAATTGGAATAAGGAGCTGGTGAGGGCCATTAGGCGCTGTCGACCATTGGTTGTACGCAGGGTTGTAGCTTTGCAGCTCTTTTACACCAATACCGGCATAATCCGCTGCAATTGCAAGATCAAGCTGCTCTTTTGGATCCACTTGAGTCAGGACTGGTTTATTTGGAATCGCTGGAATGTCGATGCCGTATTTTTCTTGGTTTGCCACGATGTCAGCAAGCGCAAGTAACTTCGGCACATAGCTGCTGGTCTCTTTTGGAAGATCTAAAGAAAAGAAGTCCGTTGGCTTACCGAGTTTTTTATTCTTACGAATTGCGCTTGATACACGACCTCCGCCGCTATTGTATGCCGCAATAGCATGTGCCCAGTTGCCATCAAAACGTTTGTTTTGTTGTAGAAGATAATCAAGCGCTGCATCTGTAGACGCAACCACATCGCGACGACCGTCGTACCAGTAGTTTTGTTCAAGTCCCATCATTTTTCCGGTTCCTGGAACAAATTGCCAAAGACCAGCCGCACTACCGTGAGAATAGGCGAATGCATCAAATGAGCTTTCTACGACAGGTAGAAGTGCTAACTCCATCGGTAGGCCACGCTCTTCAATACGCTTGGTGATCATGTATAAGAACGGCTGCGCACGTTCAGATACGGTACGAAGATGGCTCGGATGCTTCAAATACCATGTGCGGTAATAGTCGATTTTTTTGTTGTTAGGGATGTCCATGTCCAATTGCATAGCGATACGTTGCCATACATCCTCTTGATCCTGAGGCGCAATCACTTTAGGTGTCGCTTTCACTGCTTCTTTTTGAGCAAGCGGCTTCTTAGAGGAGTCTGCCTGAGCGTTATCTTGCTTTGCAATCTGCTCAGATTTATTGGTTTCTTGGGTTGGAGAATTGGTTGTATCTGATTGTGTCAATTGACAGCCAGATAGCAACAATACCAACGCCAAACTGTACTTCAAACGCATGGGGTTAGCCTATTGAGGGCCTGTTTATCTGCCAGAAATACCACGAATATAAAAGTATGGTAGGCAAGATAATAGACATCGATTTCTAAACAAATTAAAACGGCGAATAAACACCGGATGTGCATTAGGGCGAAATGCAAACAGATTTATATTAGCCCTAAACGCAATAGAAGCGCCAAAGGCGCTTCTATTAAAAATGAGCTGAAGATAATACTTGTGCGGAACAAAGATACAAGTAAAAGTTGGTTAAAATTCGTTCTTCCACTCACGCAGAGCTGCAAAAACCGAGCATGGATCGCTATTTTCGATGCGGTTCGCCACGGATTTGACTATTTCAGGATTTGTAGTACGCAAAAATGGATTAATCCACTTTTCCTTTCGGAGCGTTGTCGGCACCGTTGGAATGTTGAGTGCGCGTAGGCGATTCACATCATCTCGGTATTGGCGTAAGTGTTCATTGTCTGGCTCTACTGCAAGAGCAAAGGCGACATTACTTGCTGTGTATTCGTGAGCGCAGAAAATTTCGGTTTCTTCAGGCAATGCAGAGATCTTACTCAGAGATTCAAACATCTGTTCGTGTGTGCCCTCAAATACACGTCCGCAGCCCGCTGAGAATAGCACATCACCACAGAACAGTTTTCCATCGCCTACGTAGCCAATGTGACCTAACGTATGGCCAGGCAGCCCTAGCACCATAAAGATTTCGCCAAACAGATCGAGTTTGTCTCCCTCTTCCATCGCATTCGTGAGTGTTGGAATGGGTTCCGCTTTTGGCCCGACGACCGCTACATGTGGATAAGCGCGAACTAAATCTGGAACGCCACCAATGTGATCGTTGTGGTGGTGTGTGATTAAGATTGCCTCTAAAGTTAACTCGTGGGCCACTATATAGTCTAATACCGGTTGAGCATCGCCAGGGTCGACAACGGCACAACGCTTATCGCTATTTTGTATCAGCCAGATGTAATTATCGTTAAATGCAGGTATGCTTTTGATCTGTAACACGATTCGTTCTCCGTCACCCAATTAGCAGGTGGTAAATGAAACCAGCACTCAGCAACAAAACTATGGCACACCCATCGACGTGGTCAGAAATGAACAATGGCCCATGGGTGCTTGAGTCAATCCAAACCCGACTAGATGAATGGTGTCCGAGACTGTTCGGCTACCACATGCTTAAATTGGGCGGGTTGAGCTGTGAGCTAACCAGTTGTAGTTGTAACATTCAACACCAAGTTAACGTAGATATCCAGAACCCGTTGCATAATGTGATTGCAGATGGTTACGAATTGCCCTTTTTAGAAAAAAGCTTTGATGTTGTCGTGCTCGCACATCAGCTTGACTATGCAAGTGATCCTCACCGTCTACTTCGAGAAGTTGATCGGGTGATGATGGATGATGGCTATCTCATTCTTACGGGGTTCAACCCCATTAGTCTCACTGGCCTAGCCAGTTTATTACCGTGGCGAAAAAATAACCTGCCGTGGAGTGGGCGAATGTTCACATCAAACCGCATTAAAGACTGGTTAGGAGTATTAAATTACCAAGTGATTCATTGCGATCGTTACGCCTTGTTTCCAATGACGCGTTATAAAACCATGTGGACATGGCTAGAAAACAGTTTGGGCGATTGGGCATCACCTGCGGGGAGTTTGTATTACATCGTTGCTCGTAAAAGAACATACCCTCTCAAACCCATTAAGCCGCATTGGCGCATGAAGAAAAAACTGACGCCAATAAGAGTGATGAATCGAGAGGGTAGTACAGCGAGAAAGACATCAAGTAAAGCGCTTGAGCCTTAAGTAAGGTCTCTGCGAATCTTAAGCCCTACATTAAACGTTAAGTTCTGTATCGAGCATTAAGATCTAACTAGGTTGATAACCAGTATCTTCCTCGGTTGGGTTCTCGGCAGCTGCGCGAGCAATTTCGTCACAGATTTCGTTTTCACGATGGCCTGCGTGGCCTTTTACCCATTGCCAATCGACTTGGTGGCGCGCGGTTTCTTTATCTAACGCTTGCCATAAATCGGCATTTTTTACTGGCTTCTTATCTGCCGTTTTCCAACCACGTTTCTTCCAGTTATGAATCCATTGTGTGATGCCTTGACGCACATATTGGCTATCTGTGGTGAGAGTAACTTGGCAAGGTTCTTTGAGCGTTTGCAGCGCAACAACGGCGGCTAACATTTCCATGCGGTTATTGGTGGTAAGCGTGTAGCCTTTGGCAAGTGTCTTTTCCGTTTGCTTATAACGTAAAACGATGCCGTATCCACCTGGGCCAGGATTTCCTAAACAAGATCCGTCTGTGAAAATCTCAACGTGTTTGGTCATATTTTTGGTACTATTAGCCGAATCATTTAATAAAGCATAGTCTGACACACATAACCTTATGAATACCAGCAGCAATTCTGAACATAATCGTATTGTCGTTCTCGATACCGAAACAACAGGTATGAACTTAGAGGGCGGCCCGCACTACATGGGGCACCGCATTGTAGAAATTGGTGCCGTGGAGATCATCAACCGTAAGTTGACTGGTCGTCACTTTCACGTTTACCTCAAACCCGATCGTGAAATTCAACCAGATGCGATTAATGTTCATGGTATTACGGATGAGTTTCTTGTCGACAAACCTGAATATGCAAGTGTTCATAAAGAGTTTTTAGACTTCATCAAAGGCGCTGAGCTGGTGGCTCACAATGCGCCCTTCGATACCGGCTTTATGGATTACGAGTTTGAAATGCTCGATCCAACCATCGGTAAAACGGAAGACTTTTGTAAGGTGACCGATACCCTTGCCATGGCGAAGAAAATCTTCCCTGGCAAGCGAAATAACCTCGACATATTGTGTGAGCGCTATGGTATCGATAACTCTCATCGTACCCTCCACGGGGCATTACTCGATGCGGAGATTCTAGCGGACGTTTACCTATTGATGACGGGTGGACAAACTAATCTAGAATTCAATGCCAATAAAAAAGAGGGCGAAGCGGAGGGCATTCGTCGTCTTGAAAGAAGAAAATCGCTAAAGGTTTTGCGTGCAACTGCCGATGAAGTAGAAGCGCACCAGAAAAGACTAGAACTGGTGAGCGACTGTATTTGGCAGCATTAGGAGAAGCTATGTTGAGGGCTTTATCGGTCGCGCTCTTAGCGATCTGGAGTTGTTTTGCGTTTGCCGCAAATGAGTCCGCCATGTCTTTGTTGGATAACCGTTTTCGCGTCGACTCGACAATCGAACAAATTACCTTTTTGGTATATCGTGAACAAAGCTCTCAACCTGTCGTATTGGTGCGTCCTGATGGTAAAAAATATTACGCATGGGGCACGTATGATAACGTGCGCTGGTATCAAGAACCCTCTTTAGACATCATCTCTATCGACAATCCTATGCCTGGTCCGTGGCAAGCGGTGGGCAAGGTGACGCCAAAAAACAACATCCGTTTGCTTTCTCACCTTAAGCTCAATACGGATGTATTCCCGACGCGCCTATATCAAACAGAGGCGCTCAAATTTACCGCCCAGCTAACCTCTAATGATAAACCGTTGGTATTGCGTGATTTTCTTGATCGCGTGAGTCTGCGTGTGACCTTTACCAAGTTTGTAGAAAATGAAGATCAGCTAATTAAAGCAGCAAGCTAACGCAGATATTACTACCGCGGTAAATCGGACAAATAACTCTATTAATGCGCTTGGTGAG